>NZ_JBEPCY010000029.1:0-97172 GCF_040299965.1 Streptomyces sp. NPDC000594
GGGGGGCGGGGTTACTTTCATGTTTTTCACCTCTCCTTTTTTCCTCCACCCCCCTCTAATGGCGGGGGTGTGGGCGGCGTAACTTGAGAGGGGGGCGGGGGCCACCCCCCCGCCCCGCCTGGTTCCGCCGTGCTCAGCAGTACAGATTGGCGCCGGTCGGGACGCCCAGGATCTGGGCGAAACGGGTGTAGTTGTTCACCCGGCTCTGCACCTGGGCGGGGTTGCCGCCGTTGCACTCCAGGGAGCCGTTGATGGAGCGGATCGTCTGGCCGAAGCCCGAGCCGTTCACCATCGCGGCATGGCCGGTCATGGTGCCCGGACCGGTCTGGGTGTTCCAGTACCAGAGACCGGTCTTCCAGGCGACCGCCGGGTCGGTCTGGACCCGTGAGGGGTTGTTCAGCAGATCGATGCCCAAGTGGTCACCGGCCGCCTTGTAGTTGAAGTTCCAGCTGAGCTGGATGGGGCCGCGGCCGTAGTACGCGGCCTGCCCGGCCGGGCAGCCATAGGGCTGGGTACGGTCGCAGTAGTGCGGGTAGTTGGCCTGGTTCTGCTCCACGATGTGGACCAGTCCGCCGGTCTCATGGCTGACGTTGGCGAGGAAGGCCGCGGCCTCCTGCTTCCGTACGGTGTCGCTCCCGGTCTTCGCGAAGGCCGGGAAGGCGCTCAGGGCGTCGGTCAGCCCCCGGTAGGTGTAGAAACCGTTCCGGCTCGGGAACATCTGGTTGAACTGGGTCTCGTTCACCACGAATCCGGACGGGCCGGGGCCGGGGCCCGGGTTGCCGCCGCTACAGGTGTGCGGGTTCCAGTACCAGTGGCTGACCACCGGGTCATAGCCCGGGTTGGCGTGCTCGGCGATGTAGTAGTTGCCGTCGGTGTAGCGGACGATATTGCCCGGTACGTAGTTGGTCCCCTGTCGCCAGGAGGGGGCGGTGGTGCACTCGTCCGCCGCTGCCGGGGAGGCTGTCGGGATCAGGCTCGCCACCGCGAGACCGACCGCCGCGAGCAGGCCGGTGAGGGTGGAGGTCAGGCGTTTGCTCAGCACGATGGCTCCTTCGTGCGTCAACGGCCAGGCCCGGGACTGCCGGTTGGGGTCCGGGTGGGGTTCGCGGGCGTGCCGTGGTGGTGGGGGTTCCACTACTGAACCCTGTTGACGTGGTCCAGTCAAGGTCTGGACCAATCCGAAGGGTGTGCGGTAAGTGAACGTCTCCGTACGGGAGTTGACACGGACACCCGGGGCCGCAGCGGCCCCGGGGTTCACTTGGCGATCATGTCGGCCAGCCGGGAGAGGCCGTCCGCGCCGTGCCCCTGGTCGACCGCACGGTCCAGCATTCCCTGGAGATGGTCGAAGAATCCGGTGTCCAGCCCCCGGGCCCGGTAGGTGGCGGTGAAGTTGGCCAACGCGGCCTGGTTGACCAGCAGACTGGAGACATCGGTCAGATGCTCGCCGGAGTCCACGGCCCGCGCGTCCTCCGCCACCCCCTGGAGCATCGCCCCCATCCACTCGCTCAGCGGAGCCGCCAGCTCGCCGGCCGGGATGCCCTCCGCCCGGACGAGGGCGAAGGCATGGCTCACCCCGACGACCATTCCGTACATCCCGGTCAGCAGCGCCAGATCGTGCACGGCGGCGAGGCCCGGGTCCGTCCCCGTGAAGCGGGTCCCGCCGAAGGCGGCGAGCACCGGCCGGTGGGTCGTGAACGCCTCCTCGTCGCCGCTGTAGAAGACATAGGCGTACGGGCCGCCGATCATCGGGGGCACCGCCATGATCCCGCCGTCGACATAGCGCGCACCGTGCCGCACGGCCCAGGCGGACAGCTCACGCGCCTGCTCCGGGGTCCCATTGGTCAGATTCACCAGGGTCCGGCCCGCCACCCCGGCGCCCAGGGTGTCGAACACATCCTGGACGGCGGTGTTGTCGGTGAGGCAGAGGATCACCAGCTCGGCGGCGGCGACCGCGTCCGCCGGGGTGGTCGCGGGAAGGGCGCCCCGGGCGGCGAGCGGGCCGGTCCTGGCGTGGGTGCGGTTCCAGACCGTGACCCGGTGGCCCGCCCCCAGCAGGGCACCGGCGAGCGCCGTACCCATCAGGCCGAGACCCAGCACGGAGACGGAGACGGAAGCGGGGGAGGGGGAGGGGGCGGCGGGTGTGGCGGGCGCGGGCATGCGAAGGCTCCTCGAAGGGTTTCCCGGGGTGTGTGTCCATCCTCCCGAGCCACTGAGGCGCGTACAAGTACCGACTATTAAGTCAGGTACTCACCAAAAAGTAAGTATGAGAGTGGTGATCAGGGGACGGCGGGCGCACCCTGGAGACATGACCACGGACGCGCCGCTGTCCCGCTGGAGGTGATCCGTCATGCAGACGCTCGTCGGTTGGCACATCGATCTGGAATTCCGTGAGGAGGAGGACCATCAGCACACCCGGGCCGCCGCACTGGTCAGGCTCGCGGACGGTACGGAGATACGGGGCCATGGCACCGCCCTGCGGCACCCCAGCGACCCCGAGCAGCTCCGTGTCGGCGAGGAGATCGCGGGCGCGCGGGCGCTGATGGACATCGCCTCCCAGCTGCTCCAGAAGGCGCACGTCGAGATCGACGAGGTGTCCGGACGTACCTCCCACGCCATCGTCTGAGAGACCTCGTCCGAGAGACCGTGCCGCTGTCCGGATCCGGCGCGGTACGTACGAGGGCCCGCGACCGGGATGCGGTCGCGGGCCCTCGTACGGTACGGATCAGTGGCCGTGACGGGTCGGTCGCCGTGACGGATCGGCGGCCGGTACGGGTCAGAGGCGCTCGGGCGTCCGGATCCCCAGCAGGGCCATCCCCTGGTGCAGCGTCCGCGCCGTCAGATCGATCAGGAAGAGGCGGTTCTCCACCACCTCGGCCGGGTTCTCCGCGCTGAGCACCTGGCACTGGTCGTAGAACTTCGTCAGATGCGAGGCCAGCTGGTAGAGGTAGGCGGCCAGCTTGTGCGGCTCGTACGCGGCGGCCACCTCGGCCACCGTCTCCGCGAACCGGTCCAGATGCAGCCCCAGCGCCCGCTCGGCCGGCTCCAGCGCCAGCTCCGGGTGGGCCTTCGGACCGACCTCGCCCGCCCTGCGCTTGATCGACTGGATCCGGGCATAGGCGTACTGGAGGTAGACCGAGGTGTCGCCGTTGAGCGAGACCATCTGGTCCAGGTCGAAGCGGTAGTCCCGGGTGGCCGAGGTGGACAGGTCGGCGTACTTGATCGCGCCGATGCCCACCTGCTCACCGCGCTCGGCGATCTCCGCCTCGGTCAGCTGGCCCCGGGTGTCCTTCTCCCGGACCACACCGGTGGCGTGCCGCACGGCCTCGTCCAGCAGGTCGACCAGGCGCACGGTCTCGCCCTCACGGGTCTTGAACGGCTTGCCGTCCGCGCCCAGGACCGTACCGAAGGCCAGCTGGACCGCCTGGACGCCGTCCTTCAGCCAGCCGGCCCGCCGGGCGGTCTCGAAGACCATCCGGAAGTGCAGCGACTGCCGGGCGTCCACCACATAGAGCAGGGTGTCGGCGCCCAGGGTCTGCACCCGGTCGCGGATGGCGGAGAGGTCGGTCGCCGCGTAGCCGTAGCCGCCGTTCGACTTCCGCACGATCAGCGGGACGGGGTTGCCGTCCGGGCCCTTGATGTCGTCGAAGAAGACGCAGAGCGCGCCCTCGGAGCGGACGGCGACACCGGACTCCTCCAGGAGCCGGCAGGTCTCGTCCAGCATGTCGTTGTACCCGGACTCGCCGACGATGTCGGGGTCGCGGATCTCCATGTCCAGCTTGTCGAAGACCGAGTAGAAGTAGATCTTCGACTCGTCCACGAACCGCTGCCACAGGGCACGGGTCTCCGGGTCGCCCGCCTGGAGGGCCACCACCCGGTCCCGGGCCCGCGCCTTGAACTCCTCGTCGGAGTCGAAGAGCGCCCGCGACGCCTTGTAGAGGCGGTTCAGCGAGGACATCGCCTCCTCGCCGGAGACCTCGTCGCCCGACGAGTGGTCCAGCTCGTGCGGGTGCTCGATCAGATACTGGATGAGCATGCCGAACTGGGTGCCCCAGTCGCCGATGTGGTGCCGCCGGATCACCTTCTCGCCGGTGAACTCCAGGATCTCGGTCATCGCCGCGCCGATCACCGCCGACCGCAGATGGCCGACGTGCATCTCCTTGGCGACATTCGGCTGGGCGTAGTCGATCACCGTGGTGCCCGGCGTCTCCTGGAGCGGCACACCGAGCCGGTCGTCGGCGGCGCGCGCGGCCAGGGTCCTCAGGATCGCCCCGTCCGTGAGGGTGATGTTGAGGAAGCCGGGTCCGGATACCTCGATCTCCCGCAGCAGATCGTTGGCGGGGATCGCCTCGACCACCCGGGTCGCCAGCTCGCGGGGGTTGCCCTTGACCTTCTTGGCCAGCGCCAGGATGCCATTGGCCTGGAAGTCGGCCCGGTCGCTCCGTCGGAGCAGCGGGTCGGCGGAGCCGGCGTCCGGCAGGGCTGCCGTCAGGGCGTCCGAGAGGCGCTGCTGCACTTCCGAGGCGAGTGAGGGGACCGAGGTCATGGGATCCGTTCCTGGGGTGGAGGCCAGTGTGTGGTTGTCAAGTGTCCCACGGTGGAGTGGCGGGCCGGACCCGCATTTCGCCCGCGCCCCGGGCGCCGGGCGGGGCGGCGCGCGTCCGGTGGCCGGGCGGCCCTGAAACCCCTCGCGCCGTCTGGGAGAATGGGTGTTCCGCCGATGATGAGGAAGAAGGACGTGCCGATCGTGGCTCAGAGCAGCACCGAGACCGACTGGGTCTCCCGTTTCGCGGACGAGGTCATTGCGGAATCGGAGCGGCGTGCGCCTGGGAAACCGGTCGTGGTCGCCTCCGGTCTCTCCCCCTCGGGCCCCATCCACCTGGGCAATCTCCGTGAGGTCATGACCCCGCACCTGGTCGCGGACGAGATCCGCCGCCGGGGGCACGAGGTCCGTCATCTGATCTCCTGGGACGACTACGACCGGTACCGCAAGGTGCCGGCCGGGATCGACGGGGTCGACGAGAGCTGGGCCGCGCACATCGGCCGCCCGCTGACCTCGGTGCCCGCCCCCAAGGGCTCCGCCCACGCCAACTGGGCCGAGCACTTCAAGGCGGCGATGACCGACGCCCTGGCCGAGCTGGGTGTGGAGTACGACGGGATCAGCCAGACCGAGCAGTACACCTCGGGCGCCTACCGCGAGCAGATCCTGCACGCGATGAAGCACCGGGGCGACATCGACGCGATCCTGGGCCAGTACCGCACCAAGAAGAAGCCGCCGCAGAAGCAGCAGCAGAAGCCGGTCGACGCCGCCGAGCTGGAGGCGGCCGAGGGCTCCGGCGCCGCCGCCGAGGACGACGGCACCGGCACCTCGGGGTACTTCCCGTACAAGCCGTACTGCGGTGGCTGCGGCAAGGACCTCACCACCGTCACGGCCTACGACGACGCGACCACCGAGCTGGCGTACACCTGCGCGGAGTGCGGCTTCGCGGAGACCGTCCGGCTCTCCGGGTTCAACCGCGGCAAGCTGGTCTGGAAGGTCGACTGGCCGATGCGCTGGGCGTACGAGGGCGTGATCTTCGAGCCCAGCGGTGTCGACCACTCGTCCCCCGGCTCCTCCTTCCAGGTCGGCGGGGAGATCGTCGGGATCTTCGGCGGTGAGCAGCCCATCGGCCCGATGTACGCCTTCGTGGGCATCAGCGGGATGGCGAAGATGTCGTCCTCCAAGGGCGGGGTGCCCACACCGGGCGACGCGCTGAGGATCATGGAGGCGCCGCTGCTGCGCTGGCTGTACGCGCGGCGCCGGCCCAACCAGGCGTTCAAGATCGCCTTCGACCAGGAGATCCAGCGGCTGTACGACGAGTGGGACAAGCTGGCCGCGAAGGTGGCCGACGGCTCGGTGCTGCCCGCCGACGCCGCCGCCCACTCCCGCGCGGTCCGTACCGCCGCCGGTGAGCTGCCCGCGACCCCGCGCCCGCTGCCGTACCGCACGCTCGCCTCGGTCGCCGACATCACCGCCGGGCACGACGAGCAGACCCTCCGCATCCTCGGTGAACTGGACCCGGCCAATCCGCTGGACTCGCTGGACGAGGTCCGGCCCCGGCTGGACCGGGCCGAGTACTGGATCACCAGCCAGGTCCCGGCGGACGCCCGTACGATCGTGCGCTCCGAGCCCGACCGGGAGCTGCTGGACTCGCTGGACGACGAGGGCCGCCGCTCGCTGGAGCTGCTGCTCGACGGTCTGGACTCGCACTGGTCGCTGGACGGGCTGACCACGCTGGTCTACGGCGTGCCCAAGGTGATGGCCGGTCTGGAGCCGGACGCCAAGCCGACGCCGGAGCTGAAGGTGGCGCAGCGGACGTTCTTCGCGCTGCTCTACCGGCTGCTGGTGACCCGGGAGACCGGGCCCCGGCTGCCCACGCTGCTGCTGGCGGTGGGGGCGGACCGGGTGCGGACGCTGCTCGGCGCGTAGCCGGTACATACCGGGCGAAGGGGCCGGGCGCTCTCCTCAGGGAGGGCGCCCGGCCCTTTTGTGTCTCCTCGCCGATGACCGCCGATGACCGCCGATGACCGCCGATGAGGTGCCCTCCGGGCGGGACACGCGGCGGGCCGAGTTGTAGGCATATGCACGGATATATCCGTTCTGCGTGATCCACTGTGGTCGTCTTATCCGATCGGTGTGGGACCTCCGGGTCCCCAGGTGAAGGAGACGGCGTGCGGACATCGCGCGGACTGGGCGTCCTCGCCCTCTTGCTGCTTCCGGCCGCCACCCTGCTCAGCGGCCCCCCGGCGGCCGGTGCCGGGACGGACCCCGCCACCGGGGGCCGGGAGCCCGCGGTACGGCGGCTGCCGCTCGCGGACGGGGAGTTCGGGCTCACCCCCACCGACCTCCGGGCCACCGCCGACGAACTGGGCCGGACCCGGCTCACCCGCCGGGCGGGCCTCGCCGAGGTGCTGGGCACCGAGATGCTCACCGACTCCCGGGGCCGCCCCGACAGCCGGCTCGGGCTGCGCCGGATGCGCGGCTGCGCGGGCCGGGAGCGGCTGGCCCTGCCGCCGGTCACCCAGCGCACCGCCTGGTGCTGGGACTCCGCCCAGCGCGACGACACCACCATGGAGTGGCTGCCGCAGGGGCTGAGCACCACCGGGACGGCGGACAGCGCCGACGGCGCCATCCAGAACCGCTCCGCCATCGCGGTCGCCTGGCACTACGAGAACCCCGGACGGACCGCCGCCGGCTGCCGGACCCACAATCTCCTCCGGCTGAGCCTCATCGACCACACCACCCGCCGCTACCGCCATGTCCTGCTGGTCGAGCCGAAACCGGCCGCCACCCGCGGGCGGGGCCGGACGGCGGACGGGGCCACCGGTCCCGGCTTCGACTTCGTCACCGGCCACGGCGGCGGGATCGTCTGGTACGGCAACCACCTCTATGTCACCGACACCGTCAACGGGCTGCGCGTCTTCGACCTCGGGCGGATGGCCAGGGTCGACACCTATGGCTCCGGGGTCGACACCTATGGCGTCGGAGCCGACGGCCGCACCAGCGCCTGTGGCTACGCCCATGTCGTGCCCCAGGTCCTCTCCTACCGGCAGAGCGTGCCGGTGCCGCCGGGCGGCTGCGGGGCCAAGGGCGTGGCGGGCCGTCCCGCCGCCCGCTCCCTCTGCTTCTCCTGGCTCTCCCTCGACCGGACCGGGCCCGGCGCGGGCGCCACCGGCCCCGGCGGCAAGGGCGGCACGGGCGGACCCGGGAGCGGCCCGTACCGGCTCGTCGTCGGCGAGTGGTACGGAGCGGTGCGCGGCGGCCGGGTGGTCCGCTACCGCTTCAACCCCATGACCGCCCCGGACGCCCCCGGGCTGCTCGCCCTGCGCGACGGCCGGACCGTGGTCGAGGACGCGTACAGCGCCGTCCGCTACACCGGGCTCCAGGGCGGGATGACCTGGACGGACCCCCGGGGCATGCTCAACTTCGCCTTCCACAAGGGGTGCGAGACCCTGCCGAACATCTTCGCCCGCACCTGGCTGGGCGACACCCGTCCCACCCTCACCACCAACTGTCAGACCCGGGACGCCAGCCCGGACGGCATCCTGCCCCGGGGCAACTGGGCCGCCGGGACCGTCCAGGCGCTCAGCCACTGGCCCCGGCGCGGCGGGCTGCGCGTCGACGAACTCTGGGGGCTGACCGAGAAGGTCTGCCCGCCCCTGACGGAGCTGAGCGGCGACCCCCGCCGGGTCCCCCTCGACCCGCGCGACGCCTGCGCCGGGCGGTACGACAACCGCCCGCTCTCCCTCCGGACCGTCTTCGCCGTCGACTTCCTCGACCCCCAGGTCCAGGGCCGCCACTGACCCCTCGGGGGGACGGGTCACAGGGGCGTGCCCCGGGAGTCGTAGAGCCCGGTGAGCCGGCCCGGACCGGTGGAGAGGCCGCCGATGACGGCGACCGTGGAGCGGGTGACGAACATCTGGGTACGGAAGGCCAGCAGCGCGGTGTCGCCGGTGCGGACGGCGCCCGGCCGCGGTGGGGCGGCCAGCAGCCGGTAGTAGTCGATCCACCCGGCGGGCGCCCGCTCCACCGGCAGCCGGAGCCCGGTCCGGGGGAGCAGCGCCGAGCGGGCCCGGCCCCGGGCGTAGAAGCCGCCGCCGAAGAGCGCGGGCCGCCCGTCGGCCAGGGTGTGCGCCACCTCGGTGACATAGACATACGCCGGGATCTCCGGCTGCCCGGGGTCGGTGGCGTGCGGGGGCGTCGTGCCGGTCAGGGCGTGGCCGGGCTCCCCATGGGTCGCCCCGGCGGCGGCCAGCAGCGGCAGGGTCGCCGTACAGGTCATCCCGGGGGCGCTGAACAGGGGCCGCGGGGTGCCGCGCGCGGCCAGGGCCGTCACGGCGGTACGGGCCGCCGCCAGCGCCCCGGTGGTCTCCGGGCGCCCGGAGACCGGGTCGGGGCGCAGACAGGGGAAGGCGGTGACCCCCGCGAGCCGTACCCCGGGGAGCCGTTCGACGGTGTCGGCGAAGGCCGGGAGGGCGTCCGGCGGAACCCCGCCCTCCTGGCCGGGGAACCCCTCGCCGGGCGGGCTCTCCAGCCGTACCAGCAGGTCCTGGACGCGGCCGGGGTCCCCGGCCGAACGGGTCATGGCACGGGCCACCGCGCGGGCGCCCGCCGCGTCGTACACGGTGATCGCGGTGGGCCGCCGGGCGAGTACCCGGGGCAGCTCCCGTACCGGGATCTGGACGAGATGCCCGAGGTTCCCCGGCCGGGCCCCGGCCGCGTCCAGGGTCCGGGCCTCGGCGGCGTCGATCGCCGCGTACCGGGGGATGTGCCGGGCGACCGCCCGGACCAGCTCGGGGTTGCGGCCGAACTGCTTGGCCACGAACCACAGGGTCAGACCGTGGCGCCGGGCCCCGGCGGCGAGCAGCTCCGCGTTGGCCTCGACCGCGTCCAGGTCCAGGACATAGGTGTCGGGCGGGATCCCGCCCGCCCGGTGCAGCCGGGCCGCCGCGTCGAGGAGCGCGGGGTTGCGGGCGGTGAGCGCGGCGAGGAACACCGGGCCCCCTCAGCCCCGCCGGCCGGGCGCGTCCAGGTCGGCGAGCGCCCGGCCCAGCAGCTCCACCACCAGATCGGCGCCCGCCCGCATCGGATTGACCCGTACCGTCCAGTCGGCGAGGGCGGGGGAGTCCTCCAGACAGGACCCGGAGAGCCGGTACACCAGCGGGGTGATCTCGTACCGGGAGTTCGCCCCGACCGGGTGCGGCGCCGCGCCGAAGCGGGCCGCGGCGGCGGGCAGCTCCCGGGCGAGCGGGCGCGCCAGCCGGACCAGCAGACAGCGGTCCTGGGCGTTGGCGACGGCCACCTCGGCGATCCCGGGCACCTCCCCGGCGGCGAGCCGGTCGGCGGCCTCCTGGACCACCTGGGACTGGATGGACCACATCACCGGTACGTGGGTCAGCGCGCGCAGCGCGTCCAGCGCCTGGTGGCCCTGGACCTGGCCGCCGCCGGAGTAGTTGTCGGCCCGGACCCGGGCGACGAGATCGCGGGCGCCGACGACCACCCCGACGCCCTCCGGCCCGTGCAGCTTGAAGAGGGAGAAACAGGACGCGTCGGCGCCCAGCTCCACCCCGCAGGCGGGCACCCGCAGCGCCGCGTAGTTGTCGTCCACGACGGTGCGCACCCCGGCGGCCCGGCAGGCGGCGACGGTGGCGCCGATGTCGTACGCGTCGCCGAGCCGCTGCCGGGTGTGCTGGATGTACGCCCAGCGCACCGATGGCAGGGCGGCCGACAGCGCCTCCGGGTCGTTGTAGTCCGCCGCCACGGTCCGTACCGCCATCCCGGTGAGGGTGGTCCGGGTGGTGGGGTAGAGCGGGGCCCGGTGCACCAGCAGCCCGCCGGGGGCGCCCGGGGGGATGTCCGCCGCGTGCAGCGCCGCCCGGATGGCGCCGGTCCCCGCGCCCTGGACCAGGGCCGCGTCCTCGGCGCCGAAGAAGTCGGCGAGCACCGCCTCGACCCGGGCGGTGGCCCGGGGCCTGCCGGGCCCGGGGACCACTCCGGCATCGGCCGTGAACAGCTGGGGCCCCTCGAAGTGCGCGGCGGTGCATTCGAGCAGCCGGAACTGGCGGGCGACGGCGTCCTGGAGCGGAACGGTGGGCAGCGGATGCGTCCGGGGCAGCGCCGGGGGCACGGCGGCCCCGGTGGTCGCGGCGGTCGCGGTGGGGGTCATGGGCCGTCCTTCGGGGCGGATGGGGCGGACAAGGCGGAGGGGGCGGGGCCGGGCCGGCGCGGGCCCGGGTCCGCGCCGGTGAGCAGGCGCAGCGGGTTGCGGCGGGTCAGCAGGTCGATCAGCTCGTCGTCGGCCCCGGCGGCGCGCAGCCGGGGGAGGAAGGAGCGGAAGAGATGTCCGTACCCCGGTCCGCCCTCGCACCACAGATAGCGGTGGCGGGAGATGTCGCAGCTGAGGAGCGCGCGTTCGGCGTGTCCCGCCTCCAGGAGCGCGAGCAGCAGCCGCAGCCGGGTGGTGTCGCTCTGGTAGCCCTCCTTGCCGACGGTGTCGAAGGCGATGTACGCGCCCTCCGCCGCGAGCGTGCGATGGACGGCGGGCCGGTCGAGGAGGTCCTGGTGGCCGATGCCGACCCGGTCGGGGGGCAGCCCCTCGCGGGTGAGCAGGGCGAGCTGGGCGGGGCCGCCCCGGCCGAGGTGGGCGTGGGTGGCGACGGCCAGCCCGGTGGCGAGGGCGGCCCGGGCGGCGGCGCGCAGCACCCGGGCCTCGGGTTCGCTCGGGGTGTCGCCGTGGCTGCCGACCTCGCCGATGATCCCGGGGAGCGGTCCTGCCCTGTCCTTCGCCCCGAGTCCGGTGGTGATCTCCCGTACCAGGGTCTCGGTGAGCCGTTCCACCCCGCTGCCGGCGACCTCGGGGGTGTGGAAGGGCTCCTGGTACCAGCCGGTGGCGGCGGTCACGGCGACCCCGCTGGCGCGCGAGATCCGTACCAGGGCCGCCGGGTCCCGGCCCATGCCCCGGCAGGTCAGCTCGATGACCAGGCCGAGTCCGTACTCCTCGCGCAGCGCGGCGAGTTCGGCGGCGACGGCGGGCGCGTGCCGGTCGCCGAGGACGGCGGCGCCCTCGCCCGTACGGTCCAGGTCGAGGGCGAGATGCTCATGGGCGAGGACCGGCCCGGTGAGGGAGCGGAGGGGGAGGGGGCCGGTGACGGTGGTGACGGTGGGGCTGTGGGGTTCGGTGAGGTCGGCTTTCACGGCGGCTCCGGTGGCGCTGCGGGGGCCGGTACGGGTGTCGGTACGGGCGGGTGTGCGGCGGTGCGGGCTTTTCTTGCGGTACGGGTCGGTATGCGGCGGTACGGGTCAGGCGGCGGCGGGTGGGGCGAACAGGTCGAGCCAGTGCAGCAGGTTGAGGAGGACCCCGCCCGCGATGACCGCGACGGGTGCCGCCGCCATCCGTACCAGGGGCCGTCCCGTCGCCTCGTTCAGCAGATAGAGCCCGCCCACGATGAGGATCCCCAGCCCGCCGCCCATCGCGTTCGCGGCCATCAGCGAGCCGAAGAGGATGGCGAGCAGCAGGGTCTCGGTGATCGCCGCGCGCAGATGCTCCGAGGAGTCCCGGACCGAGGGCAGCCGCCCCAGCAGCCGGCCGATCGCCGAGAGGGCCAGCACCTCGGCGGTGAGGACGGCCGCCCCGGCGCCCGCCGCGAGCAGCGGCCCCGGCATCAGATAGCCCAGCGGATAGACGAAGGTGAGGCCCGCGATGCCATAGGCGCCGGAGGCGAGGGCGGTGGTGGCGATCAGCGGCAGAAAGCCGAAGGCCCGGTAGAAGTCGACCTGGGCGGCCTCGGTGTGCTCGCCCCGGGCGATCAGAAAGCTGGTGGCCTCGCCGCCGCCGAAGGCATGGCTCTGGGCGAGGACGGCGACCCCCGCGCCGAGCAGCGCCAGCAGCGGGAGGGAGCGGCGCAGCCGGGTGGCGCCGACGGCGAAGAGGGAGGCCAGGGGGGAGTCCCCGGACCCGTCCGCCCCCGGTGGCCCGGCGGCGGGGCGGTGGCGCAGATCCCGGGCGAGGGCGAGACCGATGAGCAGCAGCACCCCCGCCGCCATGGCGAGCGCCCCGGCGAACATCCCGGGCCAGATCTTCAGGGTCGCCACCACCAGGGAGAGTTCCAGGACCCCGGCGGCGGCGCCCCAGGCCCGGCCGAACTGGCGCACGATCGCCAGCACCGGGAAGAGGGTGAAGAGGAAGAGGATCGGTGTGGACATCTGCTGCATCGCGGTGAGGAAGTCCACCGGGAGCCGCTGGGCGAGGTCGTTGGCCCCGCCCAGACCGAAGACGACCACCGCGCCCCAGGCGGCGCCCAGCAGCAGGGCGAGGGCCCGCCCGGGGGCGAGCAGCCCGAGGACATCGGTGGGGAGGAAGAGCAGCCAGGGGTTGAGCACCCCGGTGGTGAGGGCCATGGGCGCCCCGAGGCCGAAGACAAAGCCCGCGGAGAGGCCGAAGGCGACGGCGGCGGTGGCGGCGCGGGTGCTCCGCCCCTGGACGAAGTCGAGCAGGAAGGGGCGTACCCCGTCGTTGAAGACGGCGAGCGCCAGATGGGAGACCAGGGCGGTCAGGGCGCACAGGGAGATCACCGTCCACTGCTGGGCGGCGGTGAAGTCCAGCCCGGCGGCGGGCGGCGCGGCGGGTGACGCGGTGACGAGGGGGAGGTACACGGGGTACACGGGGTCACTCCTCGCTCCGGAAGAAACTCCCTAGGCGCGTGTCGCGGCGATGGCGCGGGCGAGTGGGGGTGCGACGGCTTCGATGCGGTCCAGCGAGAAGCCGAAGACCCGGGTCCCGCCCGCCACCAGCGCGGCGATCTCCTCCTCGGTGGGGACCGAGCGGCCGAAGGTGTGGCAGGTGCCCTGTCCCAGCAGCCCGACCAGCACCCCCAGGGAGGCCCCGGCGCCGGTGTGGCAGGTCCCGAGGTAGTAGACGGCCCCGCCGCCTCCCCCGCCGCCGCCGAGTTGTGCGGCGGCCTCCAGATCGCTGGAGACGGCGATCTCGACGCCGTCGAGGGCGAGGGCGCGCAGGGTGTCGGCGGTCTCCACCTTGCCGACGCCACCGGTGAGGATCTTCATCAGGGGCTCCGTCCTGGCACGGGGGTGCCGGGGCTCAGAGGGCGGGCGGCCGGTCCAGTACGGCCAGGTGCAGCCCGAGGAAGCGGATCTCGGAGTCGGGCAGGGCCGCGCCCAGCGCCCGCTCCGCCCGCGCGGCCAGGGCCCGGGCACGGGCCAGGGCCTGGGGATGGTCCGTCAGCTCCGCCGCGAGCAGGCCGTCGGCGGGGGAGGCGGCGATCGGCTCGCCGTCCAGGAGCCGGGTGAGCGCCAGCATCAGATGGCTCGTCAGCAGGCCTGCGGTGGTCTCGGTGACCGCCCGGCCGCCGTCCGCGAGGGCGGTCAGCTCGGCGGTGACGAAGTCGGCCACCTCGGGCCGTACCCGCCCGCCCGCGCGGAAGAGCCGGATGCGCTCGGCGAGCCGGCCCTCCAGCCGCCCGTCCCCGCCGCCGCCCCGCCGCCCGGCCGGTCCGTCCTCCGGCCCGTCGTCCGGCCGCGCAGCCGGTCCGCCGCCCGGTCCGTCGTTCAGCCGCTCGCCCGTTTCCGACATGGGAACCTCCCGCTCCGGAGCGTAGACCCGGACGGGGCGCGGGAGCGATCCCGCCGCCACCGCCGGTGTGGCGGAACGGCCGGTCCCCGACGGGCGGACTGCATCCTTCGGCCTACCCGGCTCTCCGCCGTGCGCACGACGCGCGGCCGGGGCGGGCGCGGGACCGTGGAGAGATGAAGAACGAGATCATTCTGACCATCGGCTGGGTCGTCGCCATCCAGGGGGCGCTGGGCGCGGGCGGGCAGCTCTTCGGGGACGGCCCCTGGGGTCTGCTCCACCGGTGGTGGGATCTGCCCACCACCGGCTACCTGGTCATCCTCCTGGTGGGCGCGGTACTGGCCGCGTCCGGCGAGAGCGCCAAGAAGCGCGCCCGCCGCTGAGCCCCTCGGAGGACAGCCCCGGAGCCGGACAGGCCCGGCCCCTCAGGCGATGTGCTCGTCCAGCAGCTCGGCCTGGAAGCGCTCCCTGAAGGAGGACATGGCCTGCCGCAGCAGGGCCGCGCTCCCGGCGTGGGTGAGGCCGTGGACATCGGAGAGATGGATGTCCAGCTGCTCGACCTTGGGATAGTCGCCGAGTTCCTGGGCGAGCGAGGCGAAGACCGGATAGGCCGCCTCGATGAACTCCTCCTCCTGCTCCTTGCGCTCCCGGCGCAGCGCCCGCTTGGAGGTGCGGGCGGGCCGCTCGGGGGCCGCCGCCTCCACCGGGGGGCCGTCCGGCAGCTCCACGGGCGCCTCCACCGGCATGTCCACCGGCACATCCACCGGTACGTCCAGCGCCTCGGGCAGTTCCGGTGCCTGCGGGGCCTGCGGACCGTCGTTGTCGAACGCGGGGTCGTAGCTCCCCTCGTACACCTTCTGGCGGGGCTCCACGAACCACGGGTTGCCCCCGGGCACATCATGCGGGCCGGGGCGTCCCCCGTGCCCACCCCGGTGCTCCGGCGGCGGCGCCTCGTCGTAGGGGAACTCCTCGTACGGGAAGTCCTCGTACGGCGGCTCCGCCCATGCCTCTTCCGGCCAGTGCTCCTCGGGCCACAGCTCCTGGTGGTCCGGCACCTCCTCGGGCCGCCGACGCGGGCCGGGCCGCTGGGCCGGGGGGCGTTCCTCAACGGGGCGTTCCTCGGCGGGGCGTTCCTTGCGGAGCGCCACCGGCCGCCCGTCCCGCTCGGGCGCGGCCGGCAGTTCCGGCTGGCCCGGCTGCTCCCGTTCCCCCTGGGGCAGTTCCCGTACCGGCCGCTCCGCCGGACCGACCGCCGCCGGGGCCACCGCCACCGGGGCGACGGCGGCCGGGGCGACCGCCGGGGCCACCGAGGGCGGGGGCGGCAGCAGGACCGGGTCCACCCCCGCCGCCGCGAGCCCCGCCGGAGCGGTCTGCGCCAGCGGTACGCCGAACTTCGCGAGCCGCAGCGGCATCAGCGCCTCGACCGGGGCCTTGCGCCGCCAGCTCCGCCCGTACCGCCCCTGGAGCCGGGCCCGGTAGACGAGCCGTTCCTGCTCCAACTTGATGACCTGCTCATAGCTGCGCAGTTCCCACAGCTTCATCCGGCGCCACAGCTTGAAGGTGGGTATCGGCGACAGCAGCCAGCGGGTGATCCGGACCCCGTCCATGTGCTTGTCGGCGGTGATGTCCGCGATCCGGCCCACCGCGTGCCGTGCCGCCTCCACGGTGACCACGAAGAGCACCGGGATCACCGCGTGCATCCCCACGCCCAGCGGATCGGGCCAGGAGGCCGCGCCGTTGAACGCGATCGTCGCGACCGTCAGCAGCCAGGCCGTCTGACGGAGCATCGGGAAGGGGATCCGCATCCAGGTGAGCAGCAGATCCAGTGCCAGCAGCACACAGATGCCGGCGTCGATACCGATCGGGAAGACGACGGCGAAGTCGCCGAACCCCTTGCGCTCGGCCAGTTCCCTTACCGCCGCGTACGAACCGGCGAAGCCGATCCCGGCGATGACCACCGCGCCGGCCACGACGACGCCGATGAGTATGCGGTGGGTGCGTGTGAGCTGCATCGCGGCCATACGCGGACCCCTCCCCTGTCGAAACGCGTGCGCGTGAGCTGAACGCGTGTTCCTTTTTCGCCAGGGGGAAGGCTACTTGTTGGCGCTCGCCACCGACGCGACAGCCTCCTTGGCGGCGTCGACGGCACCCTTGGTGAGGTCGCCGACGGAGGGTGCCCCGGCGCCCGCGTAGCCGGTGCCGTTGTACGTGAGGGTGATGACGGCGTTCTCGGTCCGGCTCACCACGGTGACATAGGCGAAGTCCTCGCCGGTGCGGCGGAGCTGGTAGGTCACCAGGCTCGCCTGGTTGCCCACATCCTTCAGGGCCGAGGTCTTGAGCTTCTTCGCGCCGTCGGTGGCCTTGGCCTTCTCCAGCTCCTTGGTGTACGTCTCCCCGGCGCGCGCCGCACCGCTGGCGCCGAGCGCCTGATCGGAGGTGTACCGCTGGAAGGAGACCTCCAGCCAGCGGTACTGGGAGCCCTTGACGCCCTTGTCGTCCAGACCGTTCCAGGAGCAGCCGGCGCGGACCATGCTGTCGGAGGTACGGGTGGGGCTGCCGCCCTTGCTCTTGGCCGAGGGGACCAGCGAGGTCACGGTCTTCGCCGGGACGGCCTTGCAGGCGGAGGGGAGCTTGGCGTACTTCGCGGGCTCGACCTCGGGGGTCTTGCTCGGGGTCGCCAGCGCGCTGCCGGAGCCGTCGGCGGTGGACGAATCGCCGCCCTTGGGGGCACTGGCCTTCTTGTCCGGCTCGGGTTCGGACGAGCAACCGGAGACGACGAGCATCACCGGGACGACTGCGCAGGCGAGTACGCGGGCGAGACGCGGGGCTGTTCGGTGCATGGTTCCTTCGGTTTCGTTGGTCGTACGCGCTCCGGCGCCCGGCGGCGGCGCGCGTCTGAACACGGTGCTCCGCCCGGGTCCGCCGGATCCGGCCACCCGCCACCGTACGCGGCCCCGGTGGACGGGCGAAGGCGCCCCGGGCGCTCCCGGGTGCTCCGGGACGCCTCCCGGAAGCGCCCGGGGCGGCTCACTCGTCGAACTCGCCGACCAGTTCATCCGCCAGGTTCGTGGCCCTGTCCTGGAGTTCTTCGCCGTCGGGGGTGGAGGTCGCGCGTCCGGTCTGCTCGCTGTAGTCGACGGTCGCGACGACGTTCGATGTGCGGAAGACCACGCTGACGTTCCGGCGGTCGGCGGTGGGGCCGCCCGGCGCGGAGGCCTCGTCATGGAGGAAGGCGTCGTCGCCGAGGTCGTCCAGCACCCGGGAGGAGAGATCCGGCTCGTCCCCGGTCCCGTCCCCGGTCGCGCCGTCGGTCGTGGCCGGGTCGGAGGAGCCCCCGGTGGGCGTCCCGGTGGCGGCCGGGAGGGCGTCCTCGGGGAGCGCCGCGTCCCGCTTGGCCTCGAAGACCTGCTGGGCCTGGTCGTTGTCGCTGATCGCCGCGTCGTACGACACCACCCGCTCGAAGTCGAGGGTGAGGGTGTGGACGACGCCCTCGGCGGTCCGCGCCTGCCAGGAGCAGCCGACCCGGCGGTCGGTGTCGAAGGTGGGGGCGGCCTCGCCGCGCAGCCGCTCGCCGCGCTCCTCCTCCGCCAGCGCGTCGAGGCCGGGCAGCAGCTCACGCAGGGTGGAACGGTCGACCGCGCCACAGGGTTCGAGGAGGGTGCGGTACTTCCCGGGCTGGGCGACCGTCCTGGCCGTGCCCGACTTGGCGTCCGCCTCCGTCCCGCCGTCGTCCGAACCGGCGGTGCAGCCGGTCGCCACCGCGCCGACCACCACCGCGATCAGGGCGGCGGCCACTCCGGGCGCGTACAGCGCCTTCCTGCCCCCGTGGGCCCTTCGCCCCTCACGGCGGGCGTACGCCAGTCGCTGCACGGTCCAGGCTCCCTTCGGGCGGAAAAGCGTTTGCCGGTCCATGGCGGCCGGTGGACACAATGTCTATCGCACGCACCGCCGTCGCTGCCGGTCCGCTGAGTCTTTCGCGGACCTTGGCACCGGTTTTTGCGATCCATGGATTTTGTCAGGGTATCGGGGGAATCAATAAGTATGTCGTACGTAGAGGTGCCGGGGGCACAGATACCGATCCGGATGTGGACGGACCCGTCCTCGGTGGAGCAGCAGGCGATGCAGCAGCTCCGCAATGTGTCCACCCTCCCCTGGATCCGGGGCCTCGCCGTGATGCCCGACGTCCACTTCGGCAAGGGCGCCACGGTCGGCTCGGTGATCGCCATGGAGGGCGCGGTCTGCCCGGCGGCGGTCGGTGTCGACATCGGCTGCGGGATGTCGGCGGTACGGACCTCGCTGACCGCCGAGGACCTGCCGGGCGACCTCTCGCGGCTGCGCACCCGGATCGAGCGGGTGATCCCGGTCGGCCGGGGGATGCACGCCGACCCGGTGGACCCCCGGCGGGTCTTCGGCTTCTCCGCCGCCGCCGGGAGCGGGCGCTGGGACGACTTCTGGAGCCGTTTCGACGGGGTCGCGGACGCGGTGAAGTTCCGCCGTGAGCGGGCCGCCCAGCAGCTGGGCACCCTCGGCGGCGGCAACCACTTCATCGAGGTCTGCCTGGACGAGACCGGCGCGGTCTGGCTGATGCTCCACTCCGGCTCCCGCAATATCGGCAAGGAGCTGGCCGAGCACCACATGGGCATCGCCCGGGACCTTCCGCACAACCAGGGGATCGTCGACCGCGACCTCGCCGTCTTCGTGGCGGGCACCCCGCAGATGGAGGCGTACCGGAACGATCTGTACTGGGCCCAGGAGTACGCCCAGCACAACCGCGCGATCATGATGGGGCTCTTCCAGGAGATCATCCGCCGGGAGTTCCGCAAGGCGAAGGTCGCCTTCGACCCGGTGATCTCCTGCCACCACAACTATGTCGCCGAGGAGCGGTACGAGGGCATGGACCTCCTGGTCACCCGGAAGGGCGCGATCCGGGCCGGCAGCGGTGACCACGGCATCATCCCGGGCTCCATGGGCACCGGCTCGTACATCGTGCGCGGTCTCGGCAACGAGAAGTCCTTCAACTCCGCCTCGCACGGCGCCGGCCGCCGGATGAGCCGGAACCAGGCGAAGCGGCACTTCTCGGTCGAGGACCTGGCCGAGCAGACCCGGGGTGTGGAGTGCCGCAAGGACGCCGGGGTGGTGGACGAGATCCCCGGCGCGTACAAGCGGATCGAGCAGGTCATCGACCAGCAGCGGGATCTGGTGGAGGTCGTCGCCAAGCTCAAGCAGGTCATCTGCGTCAAGGGCTGATGCCGCCGATGGGGCCTACCGTCCCGCCCGGCTTTCCGGCCGGGCGGGACGGGCCGCTCACAGCTCGCGGTGGACCTTGGTGTTGGACGCCTGCGCGCGCGGGCGGACGACCAGCAGATCGATGTTCACATGGGAGGGCCGGGTGACCGCCCAGGTGATGGTCTCGGCCACGTCGTCGGCGGTCAGCGGGGCCGCGACGCCCGCGTAGACCTTCGCGGCCTTCTCGGTGTCGCCCCGGAAGCGGGTGGTGGCGAACTCCTCGGTACGGACCATGCCGGGAGCGATCTCGATCACCCGGACCGGGGTGCCGACGATCTCCAGCCGCAGGGTCTCGGCGAGCACATGGGCGGCGTGCTTGGCGGCGACATAGCCGCCGCCGTTCTCATAGGTGCCATGGCCGGCGGTGGAGCTGACCAGCAGGACCGTGCCGTCGCCGCTCGCGGTGAGGGCGGGCAGCAGCGCCTGGGTGGTGTTCAGCGCGCCGATCACATTGACCTCGTACATCCACCGCCAGTCGGCGGGGTCGCCGGTGGCCACCGTATCGGCGCCGAACGCGCCCCCCGCGTTGTTGATGAGGACATCGCAGCGGTCCAGCGAGGCGGCGAAGGCGTCGACCGCGGCCCGGTCGGTCACATCGAGCGGACGGGCCACCGCCTTCAGCCCGCCGGCCGTCAGCTCCTTCGCCAGCTCCTGGATCCGGTCCTCGCGGCGGGCGGTGAGCACCACCTCGTAGCCCGCCTCGGCGAGCTGCCGTGCGGTGGCGGCTCCGATGCCGCTGCTCGCTCCGGTGACGACGGCGACGGGGGTACCGGCGGCGGTCATGTCCTGACTCCTCGGGCAGATGATCGAACCGAGCGCCCAGGATAGGCGGGGGCGGGCCGGCCACGGGGCGGTGTCCGGGGAGCGGTTCCGCAGGCGGGTCAGCGGCCCCGGGGCGCGTACATGATCAGCGCCATGCCCAGCAGACAGATCAGCGCGCCCATCACGTCCCAGCGGTCCGGGCGGTAGCCGTCGGCGACCATCCCCCAGGCGATCGAGCCCGCGACGAAGACCCCGCCGTACGCCGCCAGCACACGGCCGAACTCGGCGTCGGGCTGGAGGGTGGCGACAAAGCCGTAGGCGCCCAGGGCGATGACCCCCGCGCCGATCCAGATCCAGCCGCGGTGCTCCCGGATCCCCTGCCAGACCAGCCAGGCACCGCCGATCTCGAAGAGGGCGGCGACAAGGAAGAGGGCGACGGAACGTACGACGAGCATGGGTCCCAGCCTGCCATGACCGTAGGCGCCTCCCGGTAGCTGTCCGTCCCTTCCCGCTCTTCCCGGGCCATGACGCGCCGAGCTGATGACATGTCAGGGTGATAAGCGGATAAAAGGTATCTTCTGGCTATGGCTGTGATGCACAGGACCCTCCTCGCGGTCTGCGCGACGGTGGTGATGGTGGCCGGGACCGGGGCGGTGACCAAGGGCGCCGGGATGGTGGTGCCGGAGGCCGACCTGGTCCACCACGGACGGGCCGCCCTCTCCCAGGGACGCCTCACCCTCTCCGTGGAGTCCGAGAACCACGGCCCCGCCGCACTGGAGAACGCCACCCTGCGGCTCGCCTTCTCCACCCCGCTCGCGGGGGACCGGGAGCTGCCGCCCTCCTGCCTCTGGAGCGGCGACTCGGTGGTCCTCTGCGCGACGGGCCCCCTGGGCGCGGGGGCGGCGGGCCGGCGGACGGTGCTGGAGCTGCGGGCGGAGGAGGCGCCGGACGAGGTGGTGCTGACGGTGGGCACGCACTGGAACGGCGGCGCGGCGGACGGCCGCCCCGCGAACAATGAGCACGAAGTGCTTGTGCCGGGTACGGGGGAGCCGTCCGTCTTCTGACGACGACCCCGCGCTCGGCCCCGAGTCGGCAAGGCCTAGCCTGTCCGGCGTATGAGGACCGACCCGGGCTCCGGGCAGCCTCGGGCGGACGGTCGGGCAAATCCAGCCCGTCCGGCGATTGAGGACGGACCCGAGCCCCCGAGTCGGCTCGGGCAGACGTCGGGGCCAGCCCCGAACCCCGCTCCTCAATCGCCGGAGGGGCTGGAAATGCGCAATCGCCGGAGAGGCTGAATACACGCAACCGTCGGACGGGCTGAATGGTGAGGCCCCTGTTCCTCAAGGCCAGCCGCAAGGGTTCGGCTCAGGCGCGGGCCCACGCGACGTAGCCGTCCGGGCGGACGAGGAGTTCGGTGCGGCGGGCCGAGAGCCAGTGCGCCCGGACCGTGTCCGCCGGCGCGGGCACATCCAGCGGGTCCACCCCGGCCGGGGCCACCAGGACGAAACGACCCTCCCGCAGCAACTCGTACAACCGCCCCTCCGCCAGCCGCAGATCCGGCGCCCGCCGCCCCGTGAGCGGATGCGCCCCCCAGGGCCGTGGGTAGGCGATACCCACCCCCGACACCTGCCCCAGCGCCTTCCGCATCACCGGCGGCACCGTCGCCGCCACCGCGCCGACGACCAGGCGGGCCGCGCGCTGGGTCCGGGTCACCCCGGTCACCATGCGGACCAGCGCACCGCTCGACCGGATCACCGTACGGCCCACCGGGTGGCGCTCCGTGTGATAGCTGTCCAGCAGCGCCTCCGGGTCGGGGGCCCGGCCCTGGACCACCGACGCGAGCTTCCAGGAGAGGTTGGCCGCGTCCTGGAGGCCGGTGTTCATGCCCTGGCCGCCCGCGGGGGAGTGGACATGGGCCGCGTCCCCCGCCAGGAAGACCCGGCCGTCGCGGTAGGCCCGCACCTGGCGCTCGTCCGCCTGGAGCCGGGAGAGCCAGCGGGCCTCCCGCATGCCCAGATCCGTGCCGAGCGCCCGCCGGGCCAGCTCGCGGATCTCCGGCAGCTCCAGGGGTTCGTCCACGGGTACCTGGTGGTTCCCGTCCCAGCCGATGAACCGGTACCAGCCGTCACCGAAGGGGACGATCAGGACCAGCGCGTTCCCCCCGCCGTCGGCGGCGATCGGGCCGTCCGGCCGCTCGTCCAGCCGGACATCGGCGAGGGTCATGGAGAGCACCACGGCGGAACCGGGGAACGGCATCCCCAGCTCGCCCCGGACGGTGCTGCGCACCCCGTCCGCGCCGACCGCGTACCGGGCCCGCAGGGTGGACCGCACGCCCTCGCCGTCCTCGGTCCGGGCGACGACCCCGTCCGCGGACTGGGTCAGCCCCGTCAGCCGGGTGTCGTGCCGGAAGTCGACCCCGGCCGCGCGGGCCCGGCGCTCCAGCAGCCGCTCCACCTGGTATTGCGGGGTGATCAGGACAAAGGGGAAGCGGGTCCGGTCGCGCAGCGAGGAGAGATCGAGGGTGAGCTTCCGGAAGAAGCCCAGGCTGTCGACGGTGCTGCCGGTGGCCACCAGCTTGTCGGCGAGCCCCCGGGCGTCCAGCAGCTCCAGGGTGCGGGCGTGGACGCCGAAGGCACGGGTGAGGTTGGAGATCCCGGCCGGGCGGCGCTCGATCAGGACGGTCCGTACCCCGGCGGCGGCCAGGTCCCCCGCGAGCAGCAGGCCGGTGGGGCCCGCGCCCACCACCAGGACCTCGGCGGTCTCCGCCGGGTCCGGGCCGGGGTCCCGGGGGCGGGCCGCCCCGGCGGGACCGTCGTCGTCGGCGGGCCCGGGGGTGTGGCCGTCACGGGTGGTGCCGGATGGGTCGTTGCTCATGGCTACCTCCTGGACAGCAACCCTGCGTGGTCGGCGGGGTCCGGGCAATCCCGTCGCACGATCGAGCCGATCAACGACGGCCTCTGACCGGAATCGATCTCCCGTCCCGGCCGGCCCTCCCGGAGGCGGGTCCGGAAAGGGGTGTGCGGGCCGGAAAGAGAGGGTCGGACGGTCGCACCGGAAGGGACGGTCGCACCGGCGGAGAGGTCAGGCGGCCGGAGAGGTCAAACGGGGTCAGACGGGCGTACCGCCGAACTCCGCGACCGCCGCCGAGACGATCGCCTCCAGCCGGGCGTGATGGGCGCCCCGCCAGTACACCCGCTCGCAGACGGCACACTGCGCGAACACGTCGTACGTCCGCTCCGTCCCCTGCTCCAGCAGCCCCTGGACGGCGTCCTTGTCGGTGTCCCGCAGCTCCCCGTTGCACGCGGTGCAGCGGGTCCAGGGCGCGAGCGCCGGCGCGAACCGCTCCAGGACGTCCCGGAGCTGCTCGTCCGGCTTGTCGCTGTAGATGTACGCGCCCGCCCACAGCTCCCGGCGGCGCAGCAGCCCCCGGTCCCGGGAGAGCAGCACCCGCCGCTCCCGGGCGGAGTACGCCGCGAGGGCCGGGTCGCCGATGTCCTCGCTCTCGTACGCCGCGTCCACGCCGAGCAGCCGCAGCCGCCGGGCCAGCGTGCCGAGGTGCACATCGAGCAGAAAGCGGAGCGGGGCGCCGGGGACCCGCTGGGGGCGCTCCACCCCGTACACCTCGACGCTCTCCCCGGCGGCGGGGATGTGCGAGAACGGCACCGCGCGCCCGTCGACGAGGACCCGGCCCGCCTCGGTGAGCGGCACGCCCAGCGACTCGATGGCGTGCCCCAGCGTCGACACCCCGTCGGTGATCAGTGCCGTACGCCCGCCACGGCGCTCCGACGGGATGAAAAGGCGCAGCTCAGGCGCGACATTCAGCTGGATCTCCGGTCCGTTCACGCCGTCAGCATGCCACCGGGAGGCGAGGAATTCACGCGGGTTCCCCCGCGGTGCCCCCGGGGGCGGGGATCCGGACCTGCACCCGGTCCCGGTCCCGGATCCGAACCCGGGCCCGGGGGCCGCTCAGGGCCAGACCAGGCAGTACGGCTGATGCCCCGCCTCGTGCAGCCGATGGCTGAAGTCCTGCCACTCGTGCAGCAGCTGGTAGACGTCGAAGGCGTTCCTGGGCCCGCCCCGGTCCGGCACGGTGGACCAGATGAAGGCCGCCGCGCCCACCGACTCCTCGCCCACGTCCCGCAGCGGGTCGACCACCGTCATCGGCAGCTTCACCACCGCGTAGTCGGGATGGAGCACCACCAGCTCCAGTGGCGGCACCCGGTTCAGCGGCATGCCCTGGATGCCCGTGAGCACCATCGCCGCTATGGTCTCGGGCTTGATCTTGGTGAAGAGCCCGCCCATGCCCAGCTCGTCACCGCCCAGCTCCTCCGGGCGCATCGAGATCGGGACCCGTGCCGCTGTCGCGCCGTTCGGAGCCCCGAAATACTTGTATGTCACCCCCATGCGGGCGTTCCTGCCTCCCATGGCCCGCGCGTCCGCCTCGCCTCGCCGGTGCCTGCCCCGCCGGGACGGCTCAGGGCCCAGGTCGTCGGTCCCCTCGCCCAGTCCGCCACCGCGATACATATCTCCACCCGACCACTCGCGACCCCCGCCGCGCAACCCGATCATCGTGTCAGTGACCTCCCCCGCCCGCGCCTGGTGAAACACCTGTCGGCGAGGAACACGGCGGCCTCTGACACCATGGATTCCGTGAGCCTTCCCTGTGTCGACCCAGTTTCGCAGATGCGAGGAGGCTGAAGCCGTTCCGTAATACGACGAGACCGCTCTCTTCGCTCACCCGTGGCCGAGATCATCCGCACCGGCCGCCCGACACCCTCATCGCAGATCAGGACCAAAGTGGCGTATTCATACGAAGCCCCAGTTTCCCAGGCGCTCTTCGACCGCGCGTCCGTGGTGACGCCCGGCGGCGTCAACTCTCCCGTGCGGGCCTTCCGGGCCGTGGGCGGTACGCCCCGGTTCATGGTGTCCGGCACCGGCCCGTACCTCACCGACGCGGACGGACGTGAGTACGTCGATCTGGTCTGCTCCTGGGGGCCGATGATCCTCGGGCATGCCCACCCGGCCGTCCTGGAGGCGGTCCACGCGGCCGTCGCCCGCGGGACCTCCTTCGGCACCCCCGGCGAGGGCGAGGTCGCCCTCGCCGAGGAGATCGTGGCCCGGGTCGCCCCGGTCGAGCAGGTACGGCTGGTCTCCAGCGGCACCGAGGCCACCATGTCGGCGATCCGGCTGGCCCGCGGCTTCACCGGCCGCGCGAAGGTGATCAAGTTCGCCGGCTGCTACCACGGCCATGTCGACGCGCTGCTCGCCGCCGCCGGTTCCGGCGTCGCGACCTTCGGGCTCCCCGACACCCCCGGCGTCACCGGCGCCCAGGCGGGCGAGACGGTGGTGCTCCCCTACAACGACCTCGAAGCGGTACGGGCCGCCTTCGCCGCCCACCCCGGGGAGATCGCCTGTGTGATCACCGAGGCGTCCCCCGGCAATATGGGCGTGGTCCCGCCGCTGCCCGGCTTCAACCAGGGGCTCAAGGACCTCTGCCGGGAGCACGGCGCCCTCTTCATCTCGGACGAGGTGATGACCGGCTTCCGCACCAGCCGCGCGGGCTGGTACGGCGTGGAGGGCGTCGAGCCCGATCTGCTGACCTTCGGCAAGGTCATGGGCGGTGGCTTCCCCGCCGCCGCGTTCGGCGGGCGCGCCGATGTCATGGCGCACCTGGCCCCGGCGGGCCCGGTCTACCAGGCGGGCACCCTCTCCGGGAACCCGGTCGCCACCGCCGCGGGCCTGGCCCAGCTGCGGCTGCTCGACCAGGCGGCGTACGACACCGTCGACGCGGTCTCCGCGCAGATCCAGGCGCTGGTGACCGAGGCGCTGACCAAGGAGGGCGTGGCCCACCGGCTCCAGACGGCGAGCAATATGTTCTCCGTCTTCTTCACCCCGGACGAGGTGCGCTCCTACGAGGACGCCAAGCGCCAGGAGGCATTCCGCTTCAATGCCTTCTTCCACGCGATGCTCGCCGGCGGGGTCTATCTGTCGCCGTCGGCCTTCGAGTCGTGGTTCGTCTCCACCGCCCATGACACCCGGGCGATCGAGCGGATCGCCGCCGCCCTGCCCGCCGCCGCCCGCGCCGCCGCGGAGGCCACGGCATGAGCACGCCGAGCACCGGGCAGGCCGGGAGCGCCGGGGCCACCGGTACGGAGGTGGCACTGAGAGGGACGGCGAGTACGGAGGTGGAGCGCGTCGAGCCGGTCCGCACCCTGGTCCATCTGATGCGCCATGGCGAGGTGGAGAACCCCGAGGGGGTGCTCTACGGCCGCCGCCCCGGCTACCACCTCTCGGAGCTGGGCCGCCGGATGGCCGACCTGGTCGCCGAGCATCTCGCGGACCGGGACATCACCCATGTTGTCGCCTCCTCGCTGGAGCGCGCCCAGGAGACCGCCGCGCCCATCGCCGACTCCCATGGCGTGGGCGTGGACACCGACGACCGGCTGATCGAGGCGGGCAATGTCTTCGAGGGCAAGACCTTCGGGGTCGGCGACGGCGCCCTGCGCAGGCCCGGGAACTGGCGTCATCTCACCAATCCGTTCCGTCCGTCGTGGGGTGAGCCCTATATCGACCAGGTGGTCCGGATGATGGGGGCGATCAACTCCGCCCGGGAGGCGGCCCTCGGGCACGAGGCCGTCTGTGTCAGCCATCAGCTGCCGATCTGGATCGTGCGCAGCTTTGTGGAGCGGCGCCGGCTCTGGCACGACCCGCGCCGCCGTCAGTGCACGCTCGCCTCGCTGACCACCTTCACCTTCGAGGACGACCGCATTGTGTCGATCGGGTACGGGGAGCCCGCGCGCGAGCTGGTGCCGCCGCATCTGCTCGCCGGGGCCAAGCCGGTGAAGGGGCAGTCCAAGGCGTTCGGCGCCTGATCCGGTCCCTCTGCCCTGTCCGTCCCGCCCCTTCGGTGTCCACCGGAGGGGCGGTGCGGTCTCCCGGCCCGGCCCGGCCCGGCCCGACCGGGTCCGGGAGCCGAGGAGCATTTCCCCCACCGCGACCTAATCGGGCATCCGAGCTGTACGGGACGGATTATTTCTGTTCGGTATATGTCTGGAACCTTCTGGTTCCTTCTTCCCTCTCCCCAGGGGGCCGGTGACCACCGGCCCGGTTCCAAGGGCGACAAGAGGCGCACCCGGCCCCCGGGCCCGCGCCGAGATGGGGAAGAACGATGCCGAGCGGTACGGGCGACCGGGCGACCACCGGGATATCGACGGAGACTCCGGCGGACGGGCCGGCGGGCATACCCGGGGCCGCCGCCCCCGGCCCCCGGACGGCCGGCGGGGTCCTGCGGCGACGGGTGCCGCGACGACAGGTGCTGGGCGGCGGACTCGGTGCCGCCGCCGCCCTGGGTCTCGCGGGCTGCGGCCTCCCCGGCGGCGACTCCCCGGACCGCCCCGGCCCCACCGGCGGCGCCACCCCGCGCTCCGGCGGCGAGAACCCGGCCGGCGGCCGGGTCAGGCTCATCGGCGACGGCTCCACCTCCGACAGCGGCCCCCAGCCCGGCCGCCCGCCCCGCCCCACCCGCCTCCAGCCGGGTCAGACCCCGCCGCAGTTCGTGGTCTTCTCCTGGGACGGCGCCGGAGAGATCGGCAACGGCCTCTTCCCCCGCTTCCTCGACCTCGCCCGGCGGTACGACGCCTCGATGACCTTCTTCCTCTCCGGGATCTACCTCCTCCCCGAGGACAAGAAGTCGCTCTACCGCCCGCCGAACAACCGCACCGGCGCCTCCGACATCGGCTACCTCGCCGACCGCAACATCGAGCGGACCCTCTCCTGTCTGCGCCGGGCCTGGCTCGAAGGCCATGAGATAGGCACCCACTTCAACGGGCACTTCTGCGCGGGCAGCGGCTCGGTCGACCGCTGGACCTCCGCCGACTGGGAGAGCGAGATCGAGCAGGCGATGTCCTTCGTCACCTCCTGGCGGACCCACACCGGCCGCCACGACCTCCCCCCGCTCCCCTTCGACTACCGCACCGAACTCATCGGCGGGCGCACCCCCTGCCTCCTCGGCCAGGACCGGCTGCTCCCCGCCGCCCGCCGGCTCGGCTGGCGCTACGACGCCAGCTCCCCGGGCGGACTCCAGGTGTGGCCGGGCAAGCGGGAGGGGCTCTGGGACCTCCCGCTCCAGCAGCTCCCCTTCCCGGGGCGCGGCTTCGAGGTGCTCTCCATGGACTACAACTTCATGGTCAACCAGTCCGGCAACGCGACGAAGAGCCCGCCCGCCCGGCACGCCGCCTGGCGGAAGCAGGCCACCGGCGCCTATCTCCAGGGCTTCCGGCGGGCGTACGAGGGCAACCGCGCCCCCCTCTTCATCGGCAATCACTTCGAGGAGTGGAACGGCGGCATCTACATGGACGCCGTGGAGAACGCGCTCCGGGGCATGGCGGGGGAGAAGGACGTACGCCTGGTCTCCTTCCGGCAGCTCTGCGACTGGCTGGACGCCCAGGACCCGGCGGTGCTGGCGAAGCTGCGCACCCTCGGCGTGGGCCAGGGCCCGGCGGACGGCTGGGAGGCCTTCCTCGACACGCCGTGAGCCGACGGGTTGAGGGGTGCCTGACAACGGCCACTATGGGGTCGTACGGGCACCCAGGGGGGCGCTAAAGATCGCCACAACCGCCATGCGAAACTTTTCACATGAGCCCTAGCCGTGCACCTCGCGCTGCCCTGCTGACCGCTGTGACCGTGGCCGGCGTGCTCCTCCTGTCCGCCTGCGGAGGGACCTCGGGCGGTGGCGGCAACGTCAACTTCGTCACGAGCACCGGAGGCATCTCCACCGTCGAACCCGCCGACCGCAAGTCCGCCGGGAAGCTCGCGGGGAAGACCCTGGAGGGCGAGGAGCTGGATGTCGCCGACCTCAAGGGCAAGGTCGTGGTGATCAACGTCTGGGGCTCCTGGTGCAGCCCCTGCCGGGCCGAGGCCCCCCACTTCGTCAAGGTGGCCAAGGAGCTGAAGCCCCAGGGCGTCGAGTTCGTCGGCATCAACACCCGGGACCCCAACAAGAGCCCGGCCCTCGCCTTCGAGAAGGACTACGGGGTCCCCTACCCCAGCCTCTACGACCCGGCCGGCAAGCTCATCCTGAGTGGTTTCCCCCGGGGCACCCTGCCCCCCCAGTCGATCCCCTCCACCCTGGTGCTGGACCGTGAGGGCAGGGTCGCCGCCCGCTCGCTCCAGGAGCTGGACGACAAGCGGCTGCGCAAGATGGTCGACCCCGTGGTCGCGGAGAAGTGAACCGATGGCAGTCGCACAGCCCCTGGCGGCCCTCGCCGCACCGCACGGCCCCGCCGCCACCGACGGTCTGACCCTGCTCGCGCAGGCCGGCACCAATGGCACCGTCCTCAACGGCGCCCTGGCCATCGCCCTGCCGATCGCCCTCCTCGCCGGTCTGGTCTCCTTCTTCTCCCCCTGCATACTGCCGCTGATCCCCGGCTACCTCTCCTATGTCACCGGCATCGGCGGCACCGATCTCGCCGAGGCCAAGCGCGGCCGGATGGTCGCCGGGGCCTCCCTCTTCGTCCTCGGCTTCACGGTCGTCTTCGTCTCCGGCGGGGCCCTCTTCGGCTACTTCGGCGCGGAGCTCCAGGCGCAGCAGGACATCCTCAGCAAGATCCTCGGCGTGGTGATGATCCTGCTGGGCGTCTTCTTCATGGGCGGGATGTCCTGGCTCAACCGGCGGGAGTTCCGGCTGACCCGCAAGCCCGCCGCCGGGCTCGCGGGCGCCCCCCTGCTGGGTGCCCTCTTCGGCGTGGGCTGGACCCCCTGCATGGGGCCGACGCTCTCCGCCGTCCTCACCCTCGCCGCCCAGCAGGAGAGCGCGGGCCGGGGAGCGGTGCTCACCGTCGCGTACTGTCTGGGGCTCGGTATCCCCTTTGTCTTCGCCGCCATCGCCTACCGCAAGGCGATGGGCACCTTCGGCTGGGTCAAGCGGCACTATGTCTGGGTCATGCGCATCGGCGGCATCATGATGATCGCGACCGGGATCCTGCTCCTCACCGGGGTCTGGGACCTGATGGTGCAGTCGATGCAGACCTGGTCCAGCTCCTTCACGGTTGGAATCTGACACCCATGAGCAAGACAGAGTCATCGGCGAAGGCCGCCGGGCGGACCGAGGTGGAGGACGGCGCCCGTACGCTCTCCACCGCCCCCCGCGAGGAGGAGCAGGGCGCCGGCCAGGAGATCTCCGGCGGCCCCACCCTCGGTCCCCTCGGCTGGCTGCGCTGGTTCTGGCGCCAGCTCACCTCCATGCGGGTCGCGCTCCTGCTGCTGCTGCTGCTCTCGCTGGCCGCCATCCCCGGGTCGCTGATCCCGCAGAACAGCGTGGACGACCAGAAGGTCCGGGGCTGGAAGGAGGAGAACGAGGGCTGGGTGGGGCTCTTCGAGGCGCTCCAGCTCTTCGATGTCTACAGCTCGGTGTGGTTCTCCGCGATCTACATCCTGCTCTTCGTCTCGCTCATCGGCTGTATCGTCCCGCGCACCTGGCAGTTCGTCGGCCAGCTCCGCAGCCGTCCGCCGGGCGCCCCGGGGCGGCTGAAACGGATGCCGGCCTACACCACCTGGCGCACCGACGCCTCGCCCGACGAGGTCCGGTCCGCCGCCCTGGAGCTGCTGAAGGGGAAGCGTTTCCGCGCCCACACCGTGGGGAACGCGGTCGCCGCCGAGAAGGGCTATCTCCGCGAGGTCGGGAATCTGGTCTTCCATGTCTCGCTGATCGTGATGCTGCTGGCGTTCGCGGCGGGACAGCTCCTCAGGTCCGAGGGCGGAAAGCTGATCGTCGAGGGCGACGGCTTCTCGAACACGCTCACCCACTACGACGACTTCCGCTCCGGGCCGCTGCACAATGTGGACGATCTGACGCCGTTCTCGTTCATGCTGGACAGCTTCACCGGCACCTATGAGAAGAGCGGGCCCCAGCAGGGCACCCCGCGCACCTTCGAGGCGGCCGTCACCTGGTCCCGGCCCGGCGGCAAGGAGCAGAAGTCCACGATCGAGGTGAACCGGCCGCTGGAGGTGGACGGCACCAAGGTCTATCTGCTGGCCCACGGCTACGCTCCGGTGGTCACCGTCCGGGACGGCAAGGGCAAGAAGGTCTACGACGGCGCGGTGCCGCTGCTGCCGCTGGACGCCAATGTCACCTCGCAGGGCGCGATCCGGGTGATGGACGGCTACCGCGACAAGAACGGCAAGAAGACCCAGCTCGGCTTCAAGGCGTTCTTCGTGCCCACCTTCGCCGGTCATGGCGAGGGCCGGATGTTCTCCACCTTCCCGGGTCTGGCCCAGCCGGTGCTGGCGCTCAACGCCTATATCGGTGACCTCGGGGTGGACGCGGGCATCCCGAAGAACGTGTACCAGCTGGAAACCCGCAACATGAAGCAGTTCAAGGAGAAGGACGGCAGTCCCTTCGCCCAGCTGCTGCGGCCCGGCGACACCATGACGCTGCCCGGCGGGGCCGGCTCCATCACCTTCGAGCGCGAGGTCCGTGAGTGGGCCAGCTTCCAGATCTCCGAGTCGCCCGGCAACGGCTGGGCGCTGACCGGCGCGGTCGCCGCCATCGCCGGCCTGGTGGGCTCGCTCTTCATCCAGCGCCGCCGGGTGTGGGTACGGGCCGTGCGCGGCGCCGACGGGGTGACCGTGGTGGAGATGGCGGGTCTGGGACGCGGCGAGTCCCCCCGGCTCGCGGAGGAGCTGACCGTGCTCTCCGGCACACTGCACGAGCGGGTGCCCACGGCGACCGAAGCCCCCGACGACACCGCCCGTACCGGGACCGCCGAAGGCCCCACCGAGACCCCCGAGACCCCCGCGACCCCCGACCGCCCCGACGGCACCGGAGCCGAGACCGGCTCCCCCGTCCCCGACGACTCCGACGAACCCGTGGAAGCTTCTGCCGAAGGGGCTGAGAAGTGACTCTCGCCGCCGCTACCAACGAGAACCTCGCCGAGATCAGTAATTACCTGATCTATTCGGCGATGGCCATCTACATCCTGGCCTTCCTCGCGCACATCGCGGAGTGGGTCTTCGGCAGCCGCAGCAAGGTGAGCCGTACCTCGGCCGCCCTGGCCGGCGGGGCCGGGGCCGGGGCCGCCGCACCGGTGGTCCGGGCCGCCGGGGCCGAGGGCTCCACCGCCGTGCTGGAGAAGCCCAAGGTCGTCGCCCGCTCGGCGCCCGGCACCCGGGAGGTGCCCGACGGCCCCGGCGCGGCGGGCGGCACCGTCAAGGGTGATCTCTACGGCCGGATCGCCGTCTCCCTGTCCGTGCTGGCCTGGGCGATCCATCTGGGCGGTGTGATCGCCCGCGCCGCCTCCGTACAGCGTGCCCCCTGGGGCAATATGTACGAGTTCTCCATCACCTTCTCCATGGTGCTGGTCGGCGCGTACCTGGGCTTCCTGCTCGCCGGGAAGAACGTCCGCTGGCTGGGCCTGCCGCTGACCGGCACCGTCCTGCTGGATCTCGGCATCGCCACCACCTGGCTCTACACCTCCAGTGACCAGCTGGTGCCCGCGCTGGACTCGTACTGGCTGTGGATCCATGTCTCCACCGCCATCTTCTGCGGCGCGGTGTTCTACCTCGGCGCCGTCGCCACCGTGCTCTATCTCTTCCGGGACTCCTACGAGAGCAAGCTCGCCAAGGGCGGGAAGCCGGGCCCCTTCGCCACCTCGGTGCTGGAGCGGCTGCCCGCCGCCGCCACCCTGGACAAGTTCGCCTACCGGGTGAACGCGGCGATCTTCCCGCTCTGGACCTTCACGATCATCGCCGGGGCGATCTGGGCGGGCGACGCCTGGGGCCGGTACTGGGGCTGGGACCCCAAGGAGGTCTGGTCCTTCATCACCTGGGTCGCCTACGCCTGCTATCTGCACGCGCGGGTGACGGCCGGGTGGAAGGGGCGCAAGGCCGCCGTGCTGGCGCTCATCGCCTTCGCCTGCTGGCTCTTCAACTACTACGGCGTCAACATCTTCGTGGACGGCCTGCACTCGTACGCGTAACCACGCGGCCGTACGGACACCGCTCCGTGGACACAGCGAAGGGCCCCGCCGGTCACCGGCGGGGCCCTTCGCTGTCCGGGGCGCTCAGGCCTCGTCGTCGTCCTTCTTGCGCTCCGGCTCGTCCTTCGACGGCGGCTTCTCGTCGTTCAGCGAGCGGAGGAAGTCCGGGTTGTCGTCGGGGGCGACCCAGCCGCCGCCCCGGCCCGCGTACCCCGCCGGGCGGCGCGGACGGCCCGCCACGAACCAGGCCACCGGTCCCACCAGCACCTGGCCGAAGAGCAGCACGATGATGACCCACGCGACCTTCGGCAGATTCCTGACCTCCTTCTCGGGAGTGTTCAGGCAGTCGATGAACGCGTAGATCCACACCGCCAGGACCAGGAGGAAGGGCAGATACCTGAGCATGGTGGAGGGTCCCCCAGGAAGAGGCGGATGGGCACGGAACCGTGCCCCGGTGACGCGGCCAGGGTAACCGGTACCGGATACTGGGGCGCATGGCTTATGACGATCTTCGCTCCCTGCTCAGGGCCCTGGAACGTGAGGGAGACCTCAAGCGCGTCACGGCGGAGGTGGATCCGCACCTGGAGGTCGGGGAGATCGTCGACCGGGTGAACAAGGCCGGCGGGCCCGCGCTGCTCTTCGAGAATGTGCGCGGCGCGTCCATGCCGCTGGCGATGAATGTCTTCGGCACCGACCGGCGGCTGCTGAAGGCGCTGGGGCTGAAGTCCTACGCCGAGATCAGCGAGAAGATCGGCGGCCTGCTCAAGCCGGAGCTGCCCCATGGCTTCGTCGGTGTCCGGGAGGCGTTCGGCAAGCTGGGCTCCATGGTCCATGTCCCGCCGAAGAAGGTGAAGGATGCCCCCGTGCAGGAGGTCGTCCTGCGCGGCGACGATGTGGACCTCGACGCCCTGCCCGCCCTCTTCACCTGGCCCAAGGACGGCGGCTCCTTCTTCAATCTGGGGCTGACCCACACCAAGGACCCCGAGAGCGGGATCCGCAATCTGGGCCTCTACCGCCTCCAGCGCCATGACCGGCGCACCATCGGGATGCACTGGCAGATCCACAAGGACAGCCGCAACCACTACCAGGTCGCCGCCCGCCGGGGCGAGCGGCTGCCGGTCGCCATCGCCTTCGGGGCGCCGCCCGCCGTGACCTACGCCTCGACCGCGCCGCTCCCCGGTGACATCGACGAGTACCTCTTCGCGGGCTTCCTCCAGGGGAAGCGGATCGAGATGGTCGACTGCAAGACCGTGCCGCTCCAGGTCCCGGCGCAGGCCGAGGTCGTCCTGGAGGGCTGGCTGGAGCCGGGGGAGATGCTCCCGGAGGGTCCCTTCGGCGACCACACCGGCTTCTACACCCCGCAGGAGCCGTTCCCGGCGCTCACCATCGACTGTGTGACGATGCGCCGCCGCCCGCTGCTCCAGTCGATCGTGGTGGGCCGGCCGCCGACCGAGGACGGCCCGCTGGGCCGCGCCACGGAGCGGTTCTTCCTGCCCCTGCTCAAGATCATCGTGCCGGACATCGTCGACTACCACCTGCCGGAGGCGGGCGGCTTCCACAACTGCGCGATCGTCTCGATCGACAAGAAGTACCCCAAGCACGCCCAGAAGGTGATGTCCGCGATCTGGGGCGCGCACATGATGTCCCTCACCAAGCTGATCATCGTGGTGGACTCCGACTGCGATGTCCACGACCTCCACGAGGTGGCCTGGCGGGCGCTCGGCAATACCGACTACGCCCGTGACCTCACCGTCGCCGAGGGCCCCGTCGACCATCTCGACCATGCCTCGTACCAGCAGTTCTGGGGCGGCAAGGCGGGCATCGACGCCACCAAGAAGCTGCCCGAGGAGGGGTACACCCGGGACGGCGGCTGGCCGGACATGGTCGAGTCCGACCCGGAGACGGTGGCGCTGGTGGAGCGCCGCTGGAAGGAATACGGCCTGTGAGCGCGGCCGGCGCCCCGGCGGCGGCCGTGCCCCGGCCCGGCCGCGCCCGTGCCTTCCTCAAGCTGGTGATGTTCGAGCACTCGATCTTCGCGCTGCCCTTCGCCTACACCGCCGCGCTGACCGCGATGTTCCTGAACGGCGGCTCCATCGACTGGTGGACGCTGCTGCTGGTCACCCTGGCCATGGTGGGTCTGCGCACCTTCGCGATGGCCTGCAACCGGATCATCGACCGGGAGATCGACGCCCGTAACCCCCGGACCGCCGGCCGTGAGCTGGTCACCGGGGCGGTCAGCGTCCGCTCCGCCTGGACCGGGGCGTCGATCGCCCTGGTGGTCTTCCTGGGTGCGGCGGCGCTGCTCAACCCGCTCTGTCTGGCCCTTGCGCCGGTCGCGGTGATCCCGATGGTGGTCTATCCGTACGGGAAGCGCTTCACCCACTACCCGCACGCCATCCTGGGGCTGGCCCAGGCCATGGGGCCGGTCGGCGCCTGGCTCGCGGTGACCGGTGAGTGGTCCTGGGACGCGGTGATCCTGGGCGCGGCCGTGGGCATCTGGATCGGCGGCTTCGACCTGATCTTCGCCTGCCAGGACGTCCGGGCCGACCGGGCCGAGGGGGTCCACTCGGTCCCCGCCCGCTTCGGTGTCCCGGCCGCCCTGCACGCCGCCCGCGTCTGCCATGTGATCACCACCGCCCTGCTGGTCTGGTACGCCCTCGCCACCGACGCGGGCGCCTTCTTCTGGGCCGGTCTGGCGATCGTGGCGGTGGCCTTCGGGTACGAGCACACCATCGTCCGCCCGCACGATCTGTCCCGGCTGAACCGGGCCTTCTTCACCGTCAACGGCTTCATCGGCATCGCCCTCTTCGTCTGCGCGGTGCTCGATCTGGCGGTACGGGGCCTCACGCTCTGAGCCCCCGATGGCCGGCGCTCCGGGTGCGGGACACCCGGTGCCCCGGGCCCGGACGCCTGGCGCACGGCCCTTCCGGGCGTCCGGATAGGCTCGTTGTGTGGAGTCAGCAGAAGTGAACCCCCGCCGGCCGTGGATCGTCGGAGTCTCCGGCGCGTCCGGTACGCCCTATGCCGCCGCCGTGCTGCGCGGGCTGCTCGACGCGGGGGAGAGCGTCGACCTGGTGGTGTCGAGAGCCTCCCGGCTGACCCTGCTCGACGAGACGGGGATCTCCTTCCGGGACGCCCGCTGGCAGGACGATCTGCGGGAGTGGCTGGGACGGGGCGCCGACGGCAAGCCGGGCACCTTCACGGTGGATCTGTCGGGGGTGCGGTACTGGTCCGCCGGGGATCTGGCGGCCGGGCCGTCGTCCGGGTCGTACCCCGCGAAGGGCATGCTGATCGTGCCCGCGTCGACCGCCTCCGTCGCCGGTGTCGCCCTCGGGCTCTCCAAGGACCTGCTCCAGCGGGTGGCGAGCGTCACCCTCAAGGAGCGGCGCCCGCTGGTCGTCGCCGTCCGGGAGACCCCGCTGAACGGGCAGACCCTCGCCCATCTCGTCACGCTGGACGCGGCCGGGGCCGTGGTGCTCCCCGCCTCCCCGGCCTTCTACGCGGGGGCCACCCATATCCAGGATCTGGTGGACTTCGTCGCCGGGCGGGTGCTGGACGCGGTCGGGGTGCCGCACCGGCTCTACCGGCGCTGGGAGGGCGAGCTGGGGGCCTCCCGTACCGACGCCCCCGACTGACCCGTACACCCCCCGACCGGTTCGTACGGCCCCCCACCGACCCGTACCGCGCGATCCGGTACCGCATGACCCGCACCACCCGCACGATCCGCACGACCCGAGGGGCCCCCGCCCCCGTACGCCTCAGGTTCAGCAACTATGGAAGGCTCCAGGCACATGGACGCGGTGGACAGACAGCTCATCCAGGCCCTCCGGGAGAACGGCAGGGCCTCCTACGCCGAGCTGGGACGGCTCGTCGGGCTCTCCGGCCCCAGTGTCACGGACCGGATCAACCGCCTGGAGTCGGCGGGAGTCATCACCGGCTACCGCGCCACCGTCGACGCCGCATCGCTCGGGCTCGGGGTCACCGCCCTGATCGGGATCTCCCTCTCGGACGCCGCCGACCACGAGGACGTGGCCCGTCGGCTGCGCGATCTGGAGGAGATCGAGGACTGCTGGTTCATCGCGGGCGACGACTCGTACATGCTCAAGGTGCGGGTGAGCGATGTCGACGGGCTGGAGAAGACCATCCGCCGGCTGAGCGGCACCCGGGGGGTCTCCCGGACCCGTACCACCATCGTTCTCTCCACCAAGTGGGAGAACCGCGTCGGCGAACTGCCCGGCCAGGGCTGAGTCCACCCCGGGGGGCGTCCCGCCCGCCGAGGGGCGGGCGGGTACCGTGGGTGGAGCCCGATTTTGGCGAAGGACATGGGAGGCGGGCGCATGGACGCTGGGCTCAAGCGCGAGCTGGAGGCGAAGGTCAGGGCCGGGGAGCGGCTGAGCCGTGAGGACGGCATCGCCCTCTACGACTCGGACGACCTGGCCTGGCTCGGCGGACTCGCCCATGAGGTGCGGACCCGCAAGAACGGCGATGTCGTGCACTTCAACGTCAACCGCCACCTCAATATGACCAATGTGTGCACCGCGTCGTGCGCCTACTGCTCGTTCCAGCGCAAGCCGGGCGAGAAGGACGCGTACACCATGCGCATCGAGGAGGCGGTCCGCCTCGCCAAGGCGATGGAGAGCGAGAACCTCACCGAGCTGCACATCGTCAACGGGCTCCACCCCAACCTCCCGTGGCGGTACTACCCCCGTTCGCTCAGCGAGCTGAAGAAGGCGCTGCCGCATGTCTCGCTGAAGGCGTTCACCGCCACCGAGATCCACCACTTCGAGACGATCTCGGGCCTCTCCGCGTCGGACATCCTGGACGAGCTGATCGAGGCGGGCCTCGAATCGCTCACCGGCGGCGGCGCGGAGATCTTCGACTGGGAGGTGCGGCAGCACATCGTCGACCACCGCACCCACTGGGAGGACTGGTCGCGCATCCACCGGCTGGCGCACAGCAAGGGCCTCAAGACCCCGAGCACCATGCTGTACGGGCATATCGAGGAGCCCCGCCACCGGGTGGACCATGTGCTGCGGCTGCGGGAACTCCAGGACGAGACCGGTGGCTTCCAGGTCTTCATCCCCCTGCGCTACCAGCACGACTTCGTGGACATGAAGGACGGCAAGATCCGTAACCGCCTTCAGGCACGCACCACGATGGCGACGGGTGCCGAGGCGCTGAAGACCTTCGCGGTCTCCCGGCTGCTCTTCGACAACGTTCCGCATGTCAAGGTCTTCTGGGTGATGCACGGCGTCCAGACCGCGCAGCTCGCCCTCCAGCACGGCGCCGACGACATGGACGGCTCGGTGGTCGAGTACAAGATCACCCACGATGCCGACAACTACGGCACGCCCAACAAGCTCACCCGCGACGATCTGCTGGATCTGATCCGGGACGCCGGTTTCCGCCCGGTGGAGCGGAACACCCGGTACGAGATCATCCGCGAGTACCCCGGCCCGGACGCCGACCGCCGTGAGTCGCCCCAGCCCATGCGGGTCTGAGCCCGGCCGGGGGCCGTACCGGACCCCCGTACTGATCGATTCCGTCCCGTGTTTCACTGGTTCGGTACGGTCTGCCGTCCCGCGAGATCGTCCTCACCCGAGCTGTGAAGAGAGTAGGCACCCCCCGATGGCCACCAAGTCGAGCGCCGCGCTCAAGTACACCGGCATGCGCCTGGGCATCTTCGCCGGCTGCTTCCTGCTGGTGGCCGTCCTGGTCCAGGTCGGCGCGCTGCCCAAGGGACTCGGTGACTCGAACTTCGTCTGGGTCGTGCTGCTGGCGCTGGTGATCTCCGCGCCGCTCAGCTTCGTCCTGCTGCGCAAGCAGCGCGACGCGATGTCCGAGCAGGTGGCGAACAGGGTGAGCCGGGCGAAGGACCGCCTGGAGTCCAGCCGTAACCAGGAGGACTGACCGGGTCCCGCCTGCCCGGGTCCCGCTCTCCGGGTCCCGGCCTCGCTTCTTCGGCCCCCGGCCGCCGTGATCGGCGCCGGGGGCTTTGTCATGTCCGGCGCCAGCCCCTCGGTCGCCCCCCACGCCGTTCCCCGGGCGGGAAGCGGGGAACACCCCGGCATGCCCCGTTCTTCCCCGGGCGTCGCGTGGTGAAGATCCCAAAGGGGGCCTTTGAGGTCCTCAAAGTTCAAGTGTTAATGTACTGGACATGAAGTCAGCAGCGCGCACCCTCGATGCCCCGGGCACCCCGCTCGTGGTGCGCCTGCACATCGACCTCTGTCGCTGTATGTCCGCGGTCTGTCGCCGCCTGTCCTGACCGACCGGCCCCGACCGACCTGCGGCCGTGCCCCCGCGTGCACGGGCACCGCACCCCCCGCTCTCCCCCTCCCCTTAAGCCGCCACTGGAGTGTGTCCGTGTCCGCGAACACCGCGTCGACCACGACCGGAAGCCCCTCGGGCTCCGGATTCCGAATACCCAAGATCCCCTTCTGGGCACAGATCGTCCTCGGCCTGGTGCTGGGTGCGGCGCTCGGCTGGCTCGCCCGGGGCCAGGACATCGGCTGGCTCAAGGAGACCCTGAGCCAGATCGGCGGCATCTTCGTCCGGCTGCTGAAGCTGGCCGTGGCCCCCCTCGTCTTCTTCGCGATCCTGGTGTCGATCACCAACCTCCGCAAGGTCAACAACGCCGCCCGGCTGGCCGGCCGCACCCTGCTCTGGTTCCTGATCACCTCGCTGATCGCGGTGGGCATCGGCCTCACCATCGGTCTGCTCACCAACCCGGGCCAGGGCACCGGCCTCACCCCCAAGGACGGCAAGCTCCCCGAGGTCGAGGGCTCCTGGATCGACTTCCTGACCGGGATCGTCCCCACCGATGTGATCACCCCGTTCACCGAGCTGAACGTCCTCCAGATCGTCTTCCTCGCCGCCGTCGCCGGTGTCGCCGCGCTCGCCCTCGGTGACAAGGCCAAGCCGATCCTCAGCCTGAGCGAGTCCGTCCTCGAACTCCTCCAGAAGGCCCTGTGGTGGGTGATCCGGCTCGCCCCGCTGGGCACGGTCGGCCTCATCGGCTCCGCCGTCGCCAGCTACGGCTGGAACCTGATCAGCAAGTACGCCACCTTCACCGCCGATGTCTACATCGGCTGCGCCCTGGTGCTCTTCGGTGTCTACCCGCTGCTGCTGGCGACCGCCGCCAAGGTCAACCCGGTGCACTTCTACCGGGGCGCCTGGCCCGCGATCCAGCTGGCCTTCGTCTCCCGCTCCTCGGTCGGCACCATGCCGGTCACCCAGCGGGTCACCGAGCGGCTGGGTGTGCCGAAGGAGTACGCCTCCTTCGCGGTGCCCTTCGGCGCCACCACCAAGATGGACGGCTGCGCCGCGATCTACCCGGCGCTGGCGGCGATCTTCATCGCCCAGATCTTCGATGTGCAGCTGGGCATCCAGGAGTATCTGCTGATCGCCTTTGTCTCGGTGATCGGCTCGGCGGCCACCGCCGGTCTGACCGGTGCGACGGTGATGCTCACGCTGACCCTGTCCACGCTGGGCCTCCCGCTGGAGGGCGTGGGTCTGCTGATGGCCATCGACCCGATCATCGACATGGCCCGTACCGCCACCAATGTGGCCGGCCAGGCGCTGGTCCCGGTCATCGTCGCGGCCCGGGAGAAGATCCTGGACCACGACGCGTACACCAACGCCACCTCCTCGCCGATCGACGAGGAGCAGCCCGCCCCCGTCGGTGACCGGGTGCCCGCGGTCGCCTGACCCTCCTCAGGGACCTGCGACTCCGGGACCCGAGGCGGGACCCCCGAGGCCCCTGTTCCCCGCGCCGTACAGCGCGGGGAACAGGGGCCTCGGGCCTTTCCCGGGGAATGGGTGACGGCCTCCCGGGCGGCAAGGGCAAAGAATAGGTAAAAGCCCGGCGGGGAGGTTTCCCGGGAAAGGGCAGGAGCCCCGTCCCTGGAAGGGGCGGGGCTCCTTGGTACTGCTAAGTCGATGCGATCGGTCGACCTGGCCGATTAGGCCGGGGAGACGTTCTCCGCCTGCGGGCCCTTGGGGCCCTGAGTGACGTCGAAGTTCACGACCTGGTTCTCCTCGAGGGAGCGGAAGCCGGTCGCGTTGATCGCGGAGTAGTGGACGAAGACATCCGGGCCGCCGCCGTCCTGGGCGATGAAGCCGAAGCCCTTTTCAGCGTTGAACCACTTGACGGTTCCGGTAGCCATAAGCCCTCCTTGGGCCAAAGGGTTGCCCTGCTCCAGAACCTGCAAACAAGTCTGAAAACTACAAAAGCCTGCGGGTCACATGCTCCGCAGGCTCTGTACTGCAAGGGAAACCAAACTGCAACTTGCGTCGAGCGTAGCATGCAGGGTGTTGGCAGCGGTAGAGGCAAAGATCACTTCACCCGGACGCCTGAAACCTGCGTCCGGATGCTGACAAGTGGCCGCTCAGAGGCGTCGCGCCCGCACCGGGGAGTGAAGGCGGAGACGGGGCGGGGGAGGCCCGGGAGAAGCCTGGGAGGGATGCGGCGTCCGCGCCACGCCGGGCGCGCCGCCCCGGCGTCCGGTGGGCGGCCGGGGAGGTCTAGCCTCGCGTTGTGGACAGTCTCGGAGAAATCGCAGCAACCGGCCCGCGACGCAGCAGGCCCCGGGTCGGGCATATCCAGTTCCTCAACTGTCTCCCCCTCTACTGGGGGCTGGCCCGTACGGGCACCCTGCTCGATCTGGAGCTGACGAAGGACACCCCGGAGAAGCTCAGCGAGCGGCTGGTCCGGGGTGATCTCGATATCGGGCCGATCACGCTCGTTGAATTCCTGCGCAATGCCGATCAGCTCGTCGCCTTTCCCGATCTCGCGGTCGGCTGCGACGGGCCGGTGATGTCCTGCGTGATCGTCTCGCAGCTCCCCCTGGAGAAACTCGACGGTGCCCGGGTCGCCCTGGGTTCCACTTCCCGTACATCGGTCCGCCTCGCCCAGCTGTTGCTGGCCGAGCGGTACCGGGTGGAGCCCCGTTACTTCAGCTGTCCACCCGATCTCGGCGTGATGATGCAGGAAGCGGACGCCGCCGTTCTGATCGGTGACACCGCACTCCGCGCGGCGCTCCACGACGCGCCCCGGCTCGGTCTCCAGGTCCACGACCTCGGCCGGATGTGGAAGGAGTGGACCGGGCTGCCCTTCGTCTTCGCGGTGTGGGCGGCGCGCAAGGAGTATCTGGCCCGGGAGGAGGGGCTCGTCCACGATGTGCACACGGCGTTCCTCGCCTCGCGCGATCTCTCGCTGGCCGGGGTCGGCAAGGTCGCCGAGCAGGCGGCGCGCTGGGAGAGCTTCGACGCGGAACTGCTGGAGCGGTACTTCCGGACCCTTGACTTCCGCTTCGGTGCCGAGCAGCTGGCGGGGGTGCGGGAGTTCGCCCGCCTCACCGGCCCCACGACCGGCTTCCCGGCGGATGTCCGGGTCGAACTGCTGCCCACCCGGGGCTGACACCCGTCCCGGGCCGGCGGGATCCCTACCGGCCCGAGGGCTCCGGCCCGGCCTGGCGTAGGCTGGATCCGCCCGCAGCGCCGCCGATGACCATGCGTCGGAGCCCCGTCGAAACCGCGAAAAGGTGACACCCGGTGACCGAGAAGGCCGACCTTCAGTCCGTGCTGGACCGCGCCGCCGCAGGAGGCCGGATCACTCCGGAAGAGGCACTCGACCTCTACCGCTCCGCTCCCCTCCACGCCCTCGGCAGCGCCGCCGACGCCGTCCGCCGCCGCCGTTACGCGGGGACCGAGCACATCGCGACGTACATCATCGAGCGCAACATCAACTACACCAATGTGTGCGTCACGGCCTGCAAGTTCTGTGCCTTCTACGCCCCGCCCAAGGACACCCGCAAGGGCTGGACCCGCGACCTCGACGACATCCTGCGCCGCTGCGCGGAGACCGTCGAGCTGGGCGGCACCCAGATCATGTTCCAGGGCGGCCACCACCCCGACTACGGCGTGGAGTACTACGAGGAGCACTTCTCGGCGATCAAGAAGGCCTTCCCCCAGCTGGTGATCCACTCGCTGGGCGCCTCCGAGATCGACCACATGGCCCGGATCTCCGGGGTCTCCGCCGAGGAGGCCATCCGCCGGATCAACACCGCCGGGCTCGACTCCTTCGCGGGCGCCGGCGCCGAGCTGCTGCCCGCCCGCCCCCGCAAGGCCATCGCCCCGCTCAAGGAGTCCGGCGAGCGCTGGCTGGAGATCATGGAGATCGCCCATGGCCTCGGCGTGGAGTCCACCTCCACCATGCTGATGGGCACCGGCGAGACCAACGCCGAGCGGATCGAGCATCTGCGGATGATCCGCGACGTCCAGGACCGGACCGGGGGCTTCCGGGCCTTTATCCCGTACACGTACCAGCCCGAGAACAACCACCTCAAGGGCCGCACCCAGGCGACGCTCTTCGAGTACCTCCGGATGATCGCCATCGCCCGGCTCTTCCTCGACAATGTCGCCCATATCCAGGGCTCCTGGCTGACCACCGGCAAGGAGGTCGGCCAGCTCTCCCTCCACTACGGCGCGGACGACCTCGGCTCGATCATGCTGGAGGAGAATGTCGTCTCCTCGGCGGGGGCCAAGCACCGCTCCAACCGCCAGGAGATCATCGACCTGATCCGCGCGGCGGGCCGGGTCCCCGCGCAGCGGGCCACCACCTATGAGCACATCGTCGTCCACGAGGACCCGGCCGACGACCCCGTCGACGAGCGGGTGGTCTCGCACATCTCCTCCACCGCGATCGAGGGCGGCACCGCCCACCCCGAGCTGAAGCTCCTCGACGCCCGCTGACGGCCGGGGTCCGCCGGAAGAGAGGCCCTCGTGCTCACCCTGCACGCCGCCGACGCCCTGCTCACCGGGGAGGGCGTCGTCCGCCGTGGCCGGTATGCCGTCCTGGTCTCCGGTGGGGGGATCCACGCCCTCGGACCGTACGAGGAGCTGACCGCCGCCCACCCCGGCGTCCGCGAGCGGTACTGGCCCGGTCTGCTGGCCCCGGGGCTCTGGCACACCGGGGCCGGGGCACTCCTGGAGGCCGCCTACCACCCCGACCCCCGGGAGGCGGACCGGCTCGGCACCGAGCCGCTGACCGGGCCCGCGCTCGCCGCGCTGGAGCTGGACGCGACCGGCTGGGGCGGCAGCGCCCGGCGCGGCACCCAGCGGCTGCTGGCCCAGGGCGTCACCACCGTCTCCGGCCCCTTCCACCGGCCCTCCGTGCGCACCGCGGTCGACCGCTCCGGGCTGCGGACCCGGACCGCGCCCCCGGACGCCCCGCCGCTGCTGCCCGCCGGGCAGCTCGTCCCCGGCGCCCCCGCCGACTTCGCGGTCTTCGACGCCGCCGGGTCCCGCGGCGGGCCTCCCGCGGGGCCGCTCGGCACCGACCGTCTCGTCCGGGACCATGTCTGCGTCGCCACCGTGCTGGGCGGCCGGCTGGTCCACCGCCGCCGCTGACCCGCGCCGGGGCCCCGCCGGAGCGCCCTGCTTGAATGGGCCGCGTGAACCGAGCCTCCCTGGACAAGCAGCCGCACGCCGTCGCCGCGATGTTCGACGATGTCGCGAAGAACTACGACCTCACCAACGATGTGCTCTCGCTCGGCCAGGACCGCAGATGGCGCCGGGAGGTCACCAGGGCGGTCGACCCGCGCCCGGGGCAGAAGGTCCTGGACCTCGCCGCCGGCACCGGCACCTCCTCGCTGCCGTTCGCCCGCGCCGGGGCCTATGTGGTCCCCTGCGACTTCTCGCTCGGCATGCTCCGCGTCGGCAAGGAGCGCGAGCCGTGGTTGCCGCTGACCGCGGGCGACGCCACCCGGCTCCCCTTCCGCGACGATGTCTTCGACGCGGTCACCATCTCGTTCGGGCTGCGCAATGTGCGGGACACCGAGGGGGCCCTGCGGGAGATGCTGCGGGTCACCCGGCCCGGCGGGCGGATCGTGGTCTGCGAGTTCTCCCACCCCACCTGGGCGCCCTTCCGGACGGTGTACGAGGAGTATCTGATGCGGGCGCTGCCGCCGGTCGCGCGCGCCGTCTCCTCCAACCCGGACGCGTATGTGTATCTCGCCGAGTCCATCCAGGACTGGCCGGACCAGGCCGAGTTGGCCGGGATCCTCCAGAGCGCCGGCTGGTCCCGGGTGGCCTGGCGCGACCTCTCCGGCGGCATCGTGGCGCTGCACCGGGGCACCAAGCCGTAACGCCACGGGAGCACACCGGGGTCCCTGAGCCCCAAGGACCCAGGACCCAGGACCAAGGACCAAGGACCCAGGGCCCCGGGGCCCGCTGGTTCGCGCCGGGCCCCGGGAGCGGGGGCCGGGCTACAGCGTCAGCCGGAAGCAGAGCGCCGTCCGGCCCCCGGACACCTCATAACTCTCCGCCCGCTCCATCCCCAGCCGCTGGGTCACCGCTATGGAGCGGTCGTTGCGCGCGTCCACCATCGCCACGACCTCTCTCGGACCGGCCTCCCGTACCCGCTCCACGGTGGTACGGGCCGCGGCGCTGGCATACCCCTTCCCCCAGGCGGACCTCGTCAGCCGCCAGCCGATCTCGATCTCACCGACCGGCCCGTACTCCGTGCGCGGCCAGGGCTGCGCACCGGCGAAACCGATGACCGAGTCCGCGTCGTCCAGCAGGGTCCACAGGCAGAAGCCCAGCTCCGCGTCGTGGCGCCGCTGCCGTGCCGTCAACTCCTCGTACACGGACAACTCGGCGGAGCGTCCCCCGAAGAATTCCATGACCTCGGGGTCGTCGAAGGCCCGGTGCCAGGCGAGGGCATCCTCGTCGGTGGGCACACGGAGCCGTACGGCGGGAAGGAGCCTGCTCATGGAAGGGAGCCCTTCGATCGGTGATCAGTACGCACCCATAGACTGCACCTGTTCCAGTGCCATCACGCACGTTTTATCGAGTTGTCGAGTCTCCGGAGGAACACCGTGTCCGAGCCGCTCTCCGAACACACCGCCGATGTGATCGTCGTCGGGGCGGGGCCGGCCGGTTCCACCGCCGCGTACTACCTCGCCAAGGCGGGACTGGATGTCCTGCTGCTGGAGAAGACCGCCTTCCCGCGCGAGAAGGTCTGCGGTGACGGCCTCACCCCGCGCGCCACCAAACAGCTGGTGGCCATGGGTATCGATGTCTCCGAGGAGGCGGGCTGGCTGCGGAACAAGGGCCTCCGCATCATCGGCGGCGGGATGCGGCTCCAGCTGGACTGGCCGGAGCTGGCCTCGTACCCGGACTACGGACTGGTCCGCAAGCGGGACGACTTCGATGACCAGCTGGCCCAGCAGGCGCAGAAGGCCGGAGCCCGGCTGTACGAGCGCTGCAATGTCCAGGGGCCCGTTCTGGACGACCGCACCGGCCGGATCGTCGGGGTGGAGGCGAAGCTCGGCGAGGAGAAGACCCCCGTCACCTTCCACGCCCCGCTGGTCGTCGCGGCCGACGGCAATTCCTCCCGAATCTCCCTGGCGATGGGGCTGCACCGCCGTGAGGACCGCCCGATGGGAGTGGCGGTACGGACCTACTTCACCTCGCCCCGCCACGACGACGACTATCTGGAGTCCTGGCTGGAGCTGTGGGACCGCCGGGGCCCCGGCCCGGACCGGCTGCTGCCCGGCTACGGCTGGATCTTCGGCATGGGTGACGGCACCTCCAACGTCGGCCTCGGCGTCCTCAACACCACCACCGCCTTCAAGGAGCTGGACTGGCGTGAGGTCCTCAAGGCGTGGTGCGCCTCCATGCCCGAGGAGTGGGGATACACCGAGGAGAACATGACCGGCCCGATCCGGGGTGCGGCGCTGCCGATGGCCTTCAACCGGCAGCCGCACTACACCCGGGGGCTGCTCCTCATCGGTGACGCCGGTGGCCTGGTCAACCCGTTCAACGGGGAGGGCATCGCGTACGCCATGGAGTCCGCGCAGATCGCGGCCGATGTCATCGTCCAGGCCCATGCCCGCGCCACTCCGGCCCACCGCGAACTGGCGCTCCAGCGCTACCCGAAGGTCCTCAAGGACACCTACGGCGGTTACTACACGCTGGGCCGCGCCTTTGTGAAGCTGATCGGCAACCCGAAGGTGATGAAGCTGGCGGCCGATCGGGGTCTGTCCCATCCGCTGTTGATGCGCTTCACTCTGAAGATGCTGGCCAATCTCACCGACCCGACGGGCGGTGACGCGATGGACCGCATCATCAACGGCCTCTCCCGGGTGGCCCCCAAGGCGTGACCGTGCCGCCGGATCGGCACGGCCCGGTGGAGGCTGTCCCTCCTGTCCCATGTTTGCCGTCCTGACCTGCGGTTTCGCTGTCCGGGACAGAGCAGGACTGTCCCGGACACGATGGCCGTTGCTGTGAGGCGGCTGCCCCCCGCACTCTGGGTCTTGTTCACCGCAGCGGGCGGTGGACAGGACCACTCAACGGGGGAGCCGAAATGGAGCACAACGTTTTCTTCAAGACCGTCACGGGTGACGACGACGGGTCCTGGGACCCGGCCCTCACCGCCTGATCCGACGGTCCTCTGACCATCGGAAATCCTTCAACGGACCGGAGCCCTCGGCTCCGGTCCGTTGTGCTGTACGGGCACGGGCACAGGTGCGGATACGGGTACGGGTACGGGGTGCGCGGGCGGGCGCCGAGGCCGGGTGCGGTGGCTTGACCTTGTCACGGGGGCAGGGCCTGAAGTGGCGCCCGTACCCAGCCACCTCAGGGAAAGGCCCCGCCATGAGCACCCCCGCGTATCCGCCGACGGCCTATATCGGCTCCGGCCCCTACTGCTACAGCAACGCGCTGGCGATGACGGCCGGCGTGGCACCGGCGGTGGAGGTGCCCGACCCCTGGGTGATCGAGACCCTGACCGGATCGCCGTTCGGCGTTCAGCTGATCGGGGGCACCCTGCCGTTCTTCGACCCGTACGGCTGGGACCCGGAACAGGGCCTGGACGCCGCCGTGGAGCTGCTCGGACTGGGCTGCGAGCGCACCGCGGGCGGCACCCCCGGACAGGCGCTGGACCGGCTCCGCGCGGCCCTCGCCCGGGGCCCGGTGCTGGTGGGCCCCGTCGACATGGGGCTGCTGCTCCATCAGCCGGGCACCCCGGCCGCCGATTTCGGCGACCACTACGCGGTGGTGCTGGAGGCCACCGCCACCACCGTGCTGCTGCACGACCCGGAGGGCTTTCCGTACGCCACCCTGCCCGTCGACGCCTTCGAGGCCGCCTGGCGGGCCGAGGCGGTCGACTACGGCCCCGAACCGTATGTCCTGCGGACGGGGTTCGTCCGTGCGCGGGAGGTGCCGGTACGGGAGGCCCTGCGCCGTTCGCTGCCCCGGGCGCTGGACTGGCTCGCGGGCCGGGGCGGCACGGCCCCGGTGCCGCCGGGCACCCTCGGTGGCGCCGAGGCGGTCCTCGCCCTGGCCGAACTGGCCGCCGTGGGCCTCGCACCGGGGACGAGGAGGCTGCTGCGGGAGTTCGGGGTACGGGTCGGCGCCCGGCGGCTGGCCGACGCGGCCCGCGCCCTCGCCCTGCTCGGTCTGGAGACCGCCGCGACCGCCGCCGCCGGGCAGGCCCGTGCCCTGGGTGCCCTTCAGGAGCCCCTCTCCCGGGGCGACGACGCCGCCCTGGCCGCCGCCCTCCACCGGCTGGCGCCCGGCTACGAGCGGCTCCACGGGGCCCTCGCCGCCGCCCTCGGGAGCCGGTGAGCCCCCGGGAGTCCCGGAACCCCTGGGGGCCGTACATGCCAAAGGGGCCGACGGGAGATTCCCGTCGGCCCCTCGGGCCGGTCGGCCGGTCGGCCCGCGGTGTGCTCAGAGCACGCGCACCGCGCCCGTCGCCGGGTAACCGGAGAGATCCTGGATGACGACGCCCTTGGCGGGGTTCGCCGCGTCGAGGTACTTGCCGTCACCGATGTAGACACCGGTGTGGTACGCGCTGCCGGCGGCGCCCCAGTAAAGGATGTCGCCCACCTGGAGGTTGGAGGTGCCGACCTGGGTACCGGCGGTCGACTGCTCCTGCGAGATGCGCGGCAGCTGGATGTTCACCTGGCGGAACGCGGCCTGGACCAGGCTGGAGCAGTCCCAGGAGTTGGGGCCGGTGGCACCCATCACATAGGCGTCGCCGACCTGCGCCTTGAGGAAGGCGATGACGGTGGCGACCGAGCCGGAGGCCTGGTTGGAGCTGCTCGGCGCGGAGGTGGAACCACCGGTGGCGGACGAGGAGGAGCCCGTCGACGCCTGGGTGGTGAGGTCGGTGCGCTCGGCGGTACGGGAGGCGCGCTCCCGCTCGCGCTCCGCCTCGGCGGCGGCCTTGGCCTCGCGCTCCCGCTTCTCCTCGGCCTTCTTCTCGGCCTCGGCCAGCCGGATCGCCTCGGCCTTGGCCTTCTTGGCGGTCTTGGCGGCGGTCTCGGCCGCCGCGTCCTCCTGCGCCTGCACCTCCTGGTCGAAGGCGACCTGCTGCTGGGCGTGGGCGGTCTCCTCGACGGCGAGGGCGAGACCGGCGGTGGGGGAGAGGACGGGCATCTCGATGGTCTCGGTCACCGGCTCGGCGTGTGCCGTTCCGGCGGTACCGGCCACGGCGATGGTGCCGAGGACGCCACCGGCGACTCCGGCACGGAGCGCCATGGCGGAAGCGCTGGGGCGGCGGGGCTTCCGGTGGCTGGGTATCTGAGCGGTGTGGGACATGGGGACAACCGCTATCAGCCACGGCAGGTTCCCGACAACCTTCGTGGGTTGCGCCACAGTTACGATCGGAATTATTTAATCCGCTTTCCTGGGGCCTTTATTGACGCCACAACGGGCAATACGGACACCGGTGATCATGGTCGTGATCACGGACTTTCAGAAAAAAGTCCGAATTGCCATCGCCCTACCACCGGCTCGGGTCGTTGGCCAAGCTCGGTTCTTGGTGCGACGGATGGACGTGGCGCAGGTCACATTTCGATGCGGCGACATCTCGCGGACGGTGTCCGGAAGATAACGGAGCGATGCGGCACGGTGGGTGACGGCGCATGCCCCCGCTGTGTCCGTACGGGATTCCCCGCTCCCGCCCCCGGTGCCCCCTCCCGGAAGTAAGGCAAGGCTTACTATCACCCATTCGCGTTCCATGCCAATTTGCCTGAACGGGCCTCCGCTTGATAGTGGGAAACCGCTTCGACCAGCGGAAACGCCGGAAGATGTCACCGCTGGTGATCAACTGGGCGCTTCACGTATGAAGATCACCCCTCATCCGTGTTCATGATCCTTCGACGGGTGGTGGAGATCACAAGAGTGGTTACCGACCCCGTGTCGCAGATCACAGACCGCCGGGCATAGGATGCGGGGCACGCGGGCTTGTGAACTGCCTCACATGAACACGATCTTCGTGGCGGAGCGGCAGACGCCCGGTGCGGTCCACTCGGTCAAGGACGACTGGAAGGAGCGAAGAGGGTGAATGCCTACGCACCCATCCTTGTGCTCGGAGCCCTGGGGGCAGGGTTTGCGATCTTCTCCGTGGTCATGGCCACGCTGATCGGACCCAAGCGGTACAACCGGGCGAAGCTCGAAGCGTACGAGTGCGGCATCGAGCCCACCCCCACGCCCGCCGGAGGCGGTCGCTTCCCCATCAAGTACTACCTGACGGCGATGCTCTTCATCGTCTTCGACATCGAAATCGTCTTCCTCTATCCCTGGGCCGTCAGCTTTGACGCCCTGGGGCTTTTCGGGCTCGTCGAGATGCTGCTCTTCGTGCTCACCGTCTTCGTCGCCTATGCGTATGTATGGCGGCGCGGCGGCCTGGAATGGGACTGAGGCTGAAGGGCTGAGAGACCAATGGGACTCGAAGAGAAGCTGCCGAGCGGCTTTCTGCTGACCACTGTGGAACAGGCCGCGGGATGGGTGCGCAAGGCGTCGGTCTTCCCGGCCACCTTCGGACTGGCCTGCTGTGCCATCGAGATGATGACCACCGGCGCCGGCCGCTACGACCTGGCCCGCTTCGGTATGGAGGTCTTCCGGGGCTCCCCCCGCCAGGCCGATCTGATGATCGTCGCCGGCCGGGTCAGCCAGAAGATGGCCCCCGTACTGCGCCAGGTCTACGACCAGATGCCCAACCCCAAGTGGGTCATCTCCATGGGCGTCTGCGCCTCCTCCGGCGGCATGTTCAACAACTACGCGATCGTCCAGGGCGTCGACCACATCGTCCCCGTGGACATCTATCTGCCGGGCTGCCCGCCCCGCCCCGAGATGCTGATGGACGCGATCCTCAAGCTCCACCAGAAGATCCAGTCCACCAAGCTCGGCGTCAACGCGGAGGAGGCCGCCCGGGAGGCGGAGGAAGCGGCGCTCAAGGCCCTGCCGCTGATCGAGATGAAGGGTCTGCTCCGGTGAGCGAGGCATCCCCGCCCACCGGCCGGCGGACGAAGCACCGGGCCGCACCCCCGAGCCGCACCGGCCGGGACGCGACCCCCGAGGAGGGGCGATGACGGACCAGCCGAACCCCGAGAAGGAACTCAGCGAGCAGAACCTCCCCGGCATGCGCGGTGAGCACGGCGAGGAGATCCGCGTCCAGCGCGGCATGTTCGGCGCCAACAACGGCGGCGACACCTCCGGCTACGGCGGACTCGTCCGCTCCGTACGCCTGCCGGGCCCGGCCACCCGCCCCTACGGCGGCTGGTTCGACGAGGTCGCCGATGAGCTGGAGGGCGCCCTGGAGGAACAGGGCCTCGTCCCCGAGCACGCCATCGCGCAGACCGTGGTCGACCGGGGGGAGCTGACCTTCCATATCGAACGGGAGCATCTGCTCCAGGTCGCCCGCACCCTGCGCGACGACCCCGCGCTCCGCTTCGAACTGTGCACCGGCGTCAGCGGGGTCCACTACCCCGACGACAAGGGCCGCGAGCTGCACGCCGTCTACCATCTGCGCTCGCTCACCCACGGCCGGCTGATCCGGGTCGAGGTCACCGCCCCCGACGCCGATCCGCATGTCCCGTCGCTGGTCCCGGTCTATCCCACCAACGACTGGCACGAGCGCGAGACCTATGACTTCTTCGGTCTGGTCTTCGACGGCCACCCCGCCCTCACCCGGATCATGATGCCGGACGACTGGCAGGGCTTCCCGCAGCGCAAGGACTATCCGCTCGGCGGTATCGCCGTCGAGTACAAGGGCGCCCAGATCCCGGCTCCGGACCAGCGGAGGTCGTACAGCTGATGTCCACTTCCCACGCCGAGTCCCGCACCGGCGCTCCCGACGAGGCCTCCCGGGCGCAGGCCCGCGAGACCACCGAGGGCACCGTCTACACCGTCACCGGCGGCGACTGGGACGAGATCGCCCGCAGCGCCGTACGCGCCGACGACGAGCGCATCGTCGTCAACATGGGTCCCCAGCACCCCTCCACCCATGGAGTGCTCCGGCTCATCCTGGAGATCGACGGCGAGACCGTCACCGAGGCCCGCTGCGGCATCGGCTATCTCCACACCGGGATCGAGAAGAACCTCGAATTCCGGAACTGGACCCAGGGCACCACCTTTGTGACGCGCATGGACTACCTCACCCCCTTCTTCAACGAGGCCGCCTACTGCCTCGCCGTGGAGAAGCTCCTGGGCATCGAGGACCAGATCCCGGACCGTGCCTCCGTCATCCGGGTCCTGCTGATGGAGCTGAACCGGATCTCCTCGCATCTGGTGTGCATCGCCACCGGCGGCATGGAGCTGGGCGCCACCACGATCATGATCTACGGCTTCCGCGACCGCGAGCTGGTCCTGGACCTCTTCGAGCTGATCACCGGATTGCGGATGAACCACGCCTTCATCCGGCCCGGCGGCCTCGCCCAGGACCTCCCCGCCGGGACCGTGGACCGGCTGCGCGAGTTCGTGAAGACCATGAAGAAGAACCTGCCGGAGTACGACAAACTCGCCACCGGCAACCCCATCTTCAAGGCCCGCATGCAGGGCATCGGCCATCTCGACCTCACCGGCTGCATGGCCCTCGGCGCCACCGGGCCCATCCTCCGCGCCGCCGGACTCCCGCACGATCTGCGCAAGACCGATCCGTACTGCGGCTACGAGACCTATGACTTCGAGGTCCCCACCGCCGACACCTGCGACTCCTACGGCCGCTTCCTCATCCGCCTGGAGGAGATGCGCCAGTCGCTGCGGATCGTGGAGCAGTGCATCGACCGGCTGGCCCCCGGCCCGGTCATGGTCGCCGACAAGAAGATCGCCTGGCCCGCCCAGCTCGCCCTCGGCCCCGACGGTCTCGGCAACTCCCTCGACCACATCAGGAAGATCATGGGCACCTCCATGGAGGCCCTGATCCACCACTTCAAGCTGGTCACCGAGGGCTTCCGGGTCCCCGCCGGACAGGCCTATGTGGCGGTCGAGTCACCCAAGGGCGAACTCGGCGCGCATGTGGTCTCCGACGGCGGCACCCGCCCCTACCGGGTCCACTTCCGGGACCCCTCCTTCACCAATCTCCAGAGCATGGCGGCGATGTGCGAGGGCGGCCAGGTCGCCGATGTCATCGTCGCCGTCGCGTCCATCGACCCCGTGATGGGAGGCGTCGACCGGTGACGGCCCAGTCGTCCAATCAGGAAGTGGCGCTCGGGATGCCCCAGCTCCCCGCCCCCGACTACCCGGCCGAGGTACGCGCCGGGCTGGAGGCGGACGCCAAGGAGATCATCTCCCGCTACCCCGACTCCCGCTCCGCCCTGCTGCCCCTGCTCCATCTCGTCCAGGCGGAGGAGGGTTTCGTCTCCCGCACCGGGATGCGCTTCTGCGCCGAGGTGCTCGACCTCACCACCGCCGAGGTCACGGCCGTCGCCACCTTCTACTCCATGTACCGGCGCCGGCCCTCCGGCGACTACCAGGTCGGCGTCTGCACCAACACCCTCTGCGCGGTCATGGGCGGTGACGCCATCTACGCCGAGCTGAAGGACCACCTCGGCGTCGGCGACCAGGGGACCACCGACGACGGCAAGGTCACCCTGGAGCACATCGAGTGCAACGCGGCCTGCGACTTCGCCCCCGTGGTGATGGTGAACTGGGAGTTCTTCGACAACCAGACCCCGCAGTCCGCTCGCTCCCTCGTGGACGACCTGCGCGCCGGACGCCCCGTCGAACCCACCCGCGGCGCCCCCCTGTGCACCTTCCGGGAGACCGCGCGGATCCTCGCCGGATTCCCCGACGAACGCCCCGGAGCCGTCGCCGCCACCGGCGGCGCGGGCCCGGCCTCCCTGGTCGGACTCCGCCTCGCCAAGGGCGAGAGCCCCGCCCGGGTGGTCGCCCCCCGGGGCGAGGCCCCCGAGGCCCCGCCGCAGCCCGGCTCCGAGCACCTCAGCTCCCATGACGCACCGCAGCCCACAGCCGACTCCGACCCCGGCCACCCGTCCGGACCGGTTACCGAGGAGGGGGAGTGATGACCTTGTCCACCGAACAGGACGGCACCGCCCGTCCCCCGGCCGACGGCGACACCAGCGCCGAGAAACTGCTCTCCCCGGTCCTCTCCGCCTTCTGGGACGCCGAGGACTCCTGGACCCTGACGACCTATCGGCGCCACGACGGCTACCAGGGACTCCGCAAGGCCCTGGAGATGTCGCCCGACGACCTCATCGCCTATGTCAAGGACTCCGGGCTGCGCGGCCGCGGCGGCGCCGGCTTCCCCACCGGGATGAAGTGGCAGTTCATCCCCCAGGGAGACGGCAAACCCCACTATCTAGTTGTCAACGCCGACGAGTCGGAGCCCGGGACCTGCAAGGACATCCCGCTCCTCTTCGCCAACCCGCATTCCCTCATCGAGGGGATGATCATCGCCTGCTGGGCGATCCGCTCGAACCATGCCTTCATCTATCTGCGCGGCGAGGTCGTCCCCGTCCTCCGCCGCCTCCATGAGGCGGTACGCGAGGCCTACGAAGCCGGCTACCTCGGCAGGAACATCCTCGGCAGCGGACTCGACCTCGACATCACGGTGCACGCGGGCGCGGGCGCGTACATCTGCGGTGAGGAGACCGCACTGCTCGACTCGCTCGAAGGACGCCGCGGCCAGCCCCGGCTGCGACCCCCCTTCCCCGCGGTCGCCGGTCTGTACGCGTGCCCCACTGTGGTGAACAACGTCGAATCCATCGCCTCGGTTCCCGCCATCCTCCACCGGGGCAAGGAATGGTTCCGCTCCCTCGGCACCGAGAAGTCCCCCGGCTTCACCCTCTACTCCCTCAGCGGCCATGTCGCCGGCCCCGGACAGTACGAGGCACCCCTCGGGATCACCCTCCGCCAGCTCCTCGACATGAGCGGCGGCATGCGCCCCGGCCACCGGCTCAAGTTCTGGACCCCCGGCGGCTCCTCCACCCCGCTGCTCACCGAGGAACACCTCGACGTCCCCCTCGACTACGAGGGCGTCGGAGCCGCCGGATCGATGCTCGGTACCAAGGCGCTCCAGTGCTTCGACGAGACCACCTGCGTCGTCCGCGCCGTCACCCGCTGGACCGAGTTCTACGCCCATGAGTCCTGCGGCAAGTGCACCCCCTGCCGCGAGGGCACCTACTGGCTGGTCCAGCTGCTGCGGGACATCGAGGACGGCAAGGGCGTCCTCTCCGACCTCGACAAGCTCAACGACATCGCCGACAACATCAACGGCAAGTCCTTCTGCGCCCTCGGCGACGGCGCCGCGTCCCCCATCTTCTCCTCCCTGAAGTACTTCCGCGCGGAGTACGAGGAGCACATCAACGGCGCCGGGTGCCCCTTCGACCCGGCCAGGTCCACCGCTTGGGCCGATCACCGCACGGAGGTGACCGCATGACCGTGACCACCAGCGCCCCCTCCGGGGGCGGCGCGGCCCAGCCGCCCGAGGACCTGGTCACGCTGACCATCGACGGAGCCGAGATCAGCGTCCCCAAGGGGACGCTCGTCATCCGCGCCGCCGAACTCCTCGGCATCGAGATCCCGCGCTTCTGCGACCACCCCCTCCTCGACCCCGCCGGCGCCTGCCGCCAGTGCATCGTCGAGGTCGAGGGCCAGCGCAAGCCGATGGCCTCCTGCACCATCACCTGCACCGACGGCATGGTCGTCCGCTCCCAGCTCACCTCGCCCACCGCCGAGAAGGCGCAGAAGGGCGTGATGGAGCTGCTGCTGATCAACCATCCGCTCGACTGTCCGGTCTGCGACAAGGGCGGCGAATGCCCCCTCCAGAACCAGGCCATGTCCCACGGCGACGCCGAATCCCGCTTCGAGGGACGCAAGCGCACCTACGAGAAGCCCGTACCGATCTCCACCCAGGTCCTGCTCGACCGCGAGCGCTGTGTGCTCTGCGCCCGCTGCACCCGCTTCTCCAACCAGATCGCGGGCGACCCGATGATCGAACTGATCGAACGGGGCGCCCTCCAGCAGGTCGGCACCGGCGAGGGCGACCCCTTCGCCTCCTACTTCTCCGGCAACACCATCCAGATCTGCCCGGTGGGCGCGCTGACCTCCGCCGCCTACCGCTTCCGCTCCCGCCCCTTCGACCTGGTCTCCTCGCCCAGCGTCTGCGAACACTGCTCCAGCGGCTGCGCCACCCGTACCGACCACCGCAGGGGCAAGGTCATGCGGCGGCTCGCCGCCGACGACCCCGAGGTCAACGAGGAGTGGATCTGCGACAAGGGGCGGTTCGGCTTCCGCTACGCCCAGGGCCGCGACCGGATCGCCACTCCGCTGGTGCGCGACGCCGATGGCGCGCTCCAGCCCGCGAGCTGGCCCGAGGCGCTGGAGCGGGCGGCGGCCGGGCTGATCGCCGCCCGGGGCCGGACCGGAGTCCTCACCGGCGGCCGGCTCACCGTCGAGGACGCCTACGCCTACGCCAAGTTCGCCCGCGCCGCCCTGGACACCAACGACATCGACTTCCGCGCCCGGGTCCACTCCGCCGAGGAGGCCGACTTCCTCGCCTCCCGGGTCGCCGGAAAGGGCCGCGACCTCGACGGTACGGGCGTCACCTACGCCTCCCTGGAGAAGGCGCCCGCCGTCCTGCTCGTCGGCTTCGAGGCCGAGGAGGAGGCCGCCGGGGTCTTCCTGCGGCTGCGCAAGGCCCACCGCCGGCACGGCCAGCGCACCTACGCCCTGGCCAGCCACGCCACCCGGGGTCTCACCAAGGCGGGCGGCACCCTGCTGCCCGCCGCGCCCGGCACCGAGCCCGAGTGGCTGGACGCCCTCAGCGGACGGATCGGCCTCGACGGCCCCGGAGCCGAGGCCGCCGAGGCGCTGCGGGCCGAGGGCGCCGTCATCGTCGTCGGCGAACGCCTCGCCGGGGTGGACGGCGGACTCACCGCCGCCGTCCGCGCCGCCACCGCCACCGGCGCCCGCCTGGTGTGGATCCCGCGCCGGGCCGGTGAACGCGGCGCCGTCGAGGCGGGCGCGCTCCCCGCCCTGCTGCCCGGCGGCCGGCCCGCCACCGACCCCCGCGCCCGGGAGGAGGTCGCCGAGATCTGGCGGCTGCGCGACCTCCCGCACCGCTACGGACGGGACACCGGCGCCATCGTGGAGGCCGCCGCCACCGGCGAACTGGGCGCCCTGCTCGTCGCGGGCGTCGAGATCGCCGATCTGCCCGACCCCGCCCGCGCCCGCGAGGCCCTGGCCGCCACCGGCTTCCTGGTCTCGCTGGAACTCGCGCACAGCGAGGTCACTGCCCACGCCGACGTAGTGCTCCCGGTGGCCGCCGTCGCCGAGAAGTCCGGCACCTTCCTCAACTGGGAGGGCAGGGCACGGCTCTTCGAGGCCGCGCTCAAGCCCGAGCAGATGACCCGCCGGCTCGCCCCCGGGGACACCCGGGTGCTCCATATGCTCGCCGACGCCATGGACGTCCCCCTCGGGCTGCCCGACATCACCGCCGCCCGCCGGGAGCTGGACCGCCTCGGCACCTGGCGCGGCCCCGGCGCCACCGAGCCGCTGGGCACCGCCCGCCCGCTGCCCCGCGCGGGCGAGGGCGAGGCCGTCCTCGCCGGCCACCGCCTCCTCCTCGACCAGGGGCTCCTCCAGCGCGGCGACTCCGCCCTCGCGGGCACCCGGCACGCCGCCGTCGCCCGGCTCTCCGCCGCCACCGCCGCCGAGACCGGCGTCGGTGACGGCACCGGACTCGCCGTCACCGGCCCCGCCGGGACCGTCACCCTGCCGCTGGAGATCACCGACATGCCCGACCGGGTGGTCTGGCTGCCGCTCAACTCCACCGGCGGCGGCGTCCTCTCCGACACCGGTGCCCACCCCGGCGAGCTGGTCCGGATCGCCCCGGCCGACGCGCCGCCCGCCACCGAGGCGCCGGAGGTGCGCGCATGACCCCCCAGGCACCCCCGGTGCTGCTCGCCGCCGAGGACCTCTCCATGTTCGGCAACGACCCCTGGTGGCTGGTGCTCATCAAGGCGGTCTTCTGCTTCGCCTTCCTGATGGTGACCGTGCTCTTCTCCATCGTCTGGGAGCGCAAGGTCGTCGCCTGGATGCAGCTGCGCATCGGCCCCAACCGGCACGGCCCCTGGGGACTGCTCCAGTCGCTCGCCGACGGCGTCAAGCTGATGCTGAAGGAAGACGTCATCGTCAAGCGCGCGGACAAGGTGATCTACATCCTCGCGCCGATCGTCGCCGCCATCCCCGCCTTCATGGCCATCGCGGTCATCCCCTTCGGGCCGGCGGGCAACGAGGTCTCCATCTTCGGCCAGCGCACCGCGATGCAGCTCACCGATCTGCCGATCGCGATGCTCTATGTCCTCGCGGTCGCCTCCATCGGCATCTACGGCATCGTGCTGGCGGGCTGGTCCTCCGGCTCGACCTATCCGCTCCTCGGCGGGCTCCGCTCCTGCGCGCAGATGATCTCGTACGAGATCGCCATGGGCGCCGCCTTCGCCTCCGTCTTCCTCTACTCCGGATCGATGTCCACCTCGGCCATCGTGGAGGCCCAGGCCGACCGCTGGTACATCCTGCTGCTGCCGGTCTCCTTCATCATCTATGTCGTCACCATGGTGGGCGAGACCAACCGCGCCCCCTTCGACATGCCCGAGTCCGAGGGCGACCTCGTCGGCGGCTTCAACACCGAGTACAGCTCGATCAAGTTCGCGCTGTTCATGCTGGCCGAGTACGTCAACATGGTCACCGTCTCCGCCGTCTCGGTCACCCTCTTCCTCGGCGGCTGGCGCGCCCCGTACCCCATCTCCACCTTCTGGGAGGGCGCCAACCACGGCTGGTGGCCGCTGCTCTGGTTCGTCATCAAGGTCCAGCTGCTGCTCTTCTTCTTCATCTGGCTGCGCGGCACCCTCCCCCGGGTCCGCTACGACCAGCTGATGAAACTCGGCTGGAAGGTCCTCATCCCGGTCTCGGTGGTCTGGCTGATGCTCGTCGCCACCGTCCGGGCGCTGCGGAACGAGAACTACGACTTCCAGCAGATCGTGCTCTATGTCGCCGGAGCGGTCATCACCCTGCTGCTCCTCTCCTTCCTGGTGGACCTCTTCCGGGGCAACAAGGAGAAGGCCGAACGGGCCGAGGCCGAGGCCAGGGAGGCGGCGGAGGAGTTCGACCCCATGGCGGGCGGCTACCCCGTACCGCCGCTGCCCGGTCAGAGCCTTCCACCGGTGCCGCGCAGGCGCCCCCGCAGGGAGCGCGAGCTGATTGTCAGTGGTGGACCCGACACTCTCAGTGAGGGAACTCGCGAAGGAAAGGAGGCTGACGGTGTCTGAGAAACCGGAGGAGTCGTTCCAGAACCCGGTCGCGGGCTTCGGCGTGACCTTCAAGGCCATGTTCAAGAAGCGGCTGACCGAGCAGTACCCGGAGCAGGAGAAGGTCACAGCGCCGCGCTTCCACGGCCGGCACCAGCTCAACCGCCACCCGGACGGGCTGGAGAAGTGCGTCGGCTGCGAGCTGTGCGCCTGGGCCTGCCCGGCGGACGCCATCTATGTGGAGGGCGCGGACAACACCGACGAGGAGCGCTACTCCCCGGGTGAGCGGTACGGCCGCGTCTACCAGATCAACTACGCCCGCTGCATCCTCTGCGGGCTCTGCATCGAGGCGTGCCCCACCCGGGCGCTGACGATGACCAATGAGTTCGAGCTGGCCGACAGCTCCCGCGAGAACCTCATCTACACCAAGGAGCAGCTGCTCGCCGGGTTGACCGAGGGGATGGTCGACAGCCCGCACGCTCTCTACCCCGGGATGGACGAGGGCGACTACTACCGGGGGGTGGTCACCGAGGCCGCGCCCGGCACGGTCGTCCAGGACGCCACCTCGAAGGGCGAGAAGGGCGAGGAGGTGGACGCATGAACGGCCCGGCGATCACCCTGGCCGCCACGGCCACCTCGACCGGCGAGGCCGTGCAGTTCTGGGTGCTCGGGACCGTCGCCGTGGTGGGAGCGCTCTGTACGATCCTGATGAGGCGGGCCGTGCACAGCGCCCTCTGCCTCGCCGGGACCATGATCATCCTGGCGGTCTTCTATCTCGCCAACGGCGCCTACTTCCTGGGCGTGGTCCAGATCGTCGTCTACACCGGCGCGATCATGATGCTCTTCCTCTTCGTCGTGATGCTCGTCGGTGTCACCGCCGCCGACTCCCTCCAGGAGACGCTGAAGGGCCAGCGCTGGATGGCCGCCCTCTGCGGCCTCGGCTTCGGGGTGCTGCTGATCACCGGCATCGGGAACGCCTCCCTGAAGGAGTTCACCGGGCTGGGCGCGGCCAACAGCGAGCACGGCGGCAATGTCGAGGGCCTCGCCGCCCTGATCTTCACCAAGTATGTCTTCGCCTTCGAGATCACCGGCGCCCTGCTGATCACCGCGGCGGTCGGTGCCATGGTCCTCACCAACCGGGAGCGCACCGAGCGGGCCCGGACCCAGCGCGAGCTGGCCGCCGAGCGGGTCCGCGAGGGAAAGCATCTGCCGCCGCTGCCCGCCCCCGGTGTCTACGCCCGGCACAACGCCGTGGACATCGCGGGTCTGCTGCCCGACGGCACCCCCTCCGAGCTGACCGTCAGCGCGACCCTGCGGGAGCGCGGCCAGATCCGCGATGTCTCCGAGCGGGCGCTGAGTGACCTCAGGGCGCTGGAGCAGCGCTCCGAGGAGCGGCTCGGGCGCGAGGGCCATGGCCCCGACGACCGTAACCCGAGTGACCGTACCCCCCGTGACCGTGAGCCGAGTGACCGTGAGCCGAGCACCGACGACCGGGACCGGGACGACGAGGAGGCCCACCGGTGAGCCCGGTCAACTACCTCTATCTGGCGGCGTTGTTGTTCACGATCGGCGCCACCGGTGTGCTGATCCGGCGCAACGCCATCGTGGTCTTCATGTGTATCGAGCTGATGCTCAATGCCTGCAATCTCGCGCTCGTCGCCTTCTCCCGGATGCACGGCAATCTCGACGGCCAGATCATCGCCTTCTTCACGATGGTCGTCGCCGCCGCCGAGGTCGTGGTGGGGCTCGCGATCATCGTGTCCCTCTTCCGTTCCCGCCACTCGGCCTCGGTCGACGACGCCAGCCTGATGAAGCTGTGAGGGGCTGAACCGTGGAAAACCTGATTGCGCTGCTGGTCGGCGTGCCCCTGTTCGGGGCGGCGGTGCTGCTGTGCGGGGGGCGGCGCCTCGACCGCTCGGGCCATCTGATCGGCACCGTCCTCTCCGCCGCGTCCTTCGTCGTCGGCGTGGTGCTCTTCCTGGACATGCTGGGCAAGGACGCCGATGACCGTGCCCTGCACCAGCGGCTGTTCAGCTGGATCCCGGTGGAGGGCTTCCAGGCGGACATCGCCTTCCAGCTCGACCAGCTGTCGATGACCTTCGTCCTGCTGATCACCGGGGTCGGCACCCTGATCCATGTCTACTCCATCGGCTACATGGAGCACGACGAGCGCCGCCGCCGCTTCTTCGGCTATCTCAACCTCTTCCTGGCGGCGATGCTGCTGCTGGTCCTCGCCGACAACTATCTGCTGCTGTACTTCGGCTGGGAGGGCGTCGGCCTCGCCTCGTACCTCCTGATCGGCTTCTGGCAGCACAAGCCCAGCGCGGCGACGGCGGCGAAGAAGGCGTTCCTGGTCAACCGGGTCGGTGACATCGGTCTGTCGATCGCCATCATGCTGATGTTCACCACCTTCGGGACCTTCGCCTTCGGGCCGGTGCTCGGCTCGGTGGACGAGGCCGGCGAGGGCACGCTGACGGCGATCGGTCTGATGCTGCTGCTGGCGGCCTGCGGCAAGTCGGCGCAGGTGCCGCTCCAGTCCTGGCTGGGGGACGCGATGGAGGGCCCGACCCCGGTCTCGGCCCTGATCCACGCGGCCACCATGGTCACCGCGGGCGTCTATCTCATCGTCCGCTCCGGTGCCATCTTCAACGCCGCCCCCGACGCCCAGCTGGTGGTGGCGATCGTCGGCGCGGTCACCCTGCTCTTCGGTGCGATCGTCGGTTGCGCCAAGGACGACATCAAGAAGGCGCTCGCCGGATCGACCATGTCGCAGATCGGCTATATGGTCCTCGCCGCCGGTCTGGGACCGATCGGCTATGTCTTCGCCATCATGCACCTGGTGACCCACGGCTTCTTCAAGGCGGGGCTCTTCCTCGGCGCCGGCTCGGTCATGCACGGCATGAACGACGAGGTCGACATGAGGAAGTACGGCGGGCTGCGCACCTATATGCCGGTCACCTTCGTCACCTTCGGCCTCGGCTATCTCGCCATCATCGGCTTCCCCGGGCTCTCCGGCTTCTTCTCCAAGGACAAGATCATCGAGGCCGCCTTCGCCAAGGGCGGCACCGAGGGCTGGATCCTGGGCTCGGTCGCCCTGCTGGGCGCCGCCATCACCGCCTTCTATATGACCCGGGTGATGGTGATGACCTTCTTCGGGGAGAAGCGCTGGCAGCCCGATGCCGAGGGGAAGCCACCGCATCCGCACGAGTCACCGAGGTCGATGACGATCCCGATGATCGTCCTGGCCTTCGGCTCGGTCTTCGCGGGCGGTTTCTTCTCCATCGGCGACCGCTTCCTGAACTGGCTGGAGCCGGTCACCGGCGCCGAGCACGGCCATCCGCCGATGAGCGCCGCGACCGTCACGGGACTCACCGTGGTCGCCCTGGTCATCGGCGTCTCCATCGCCTGGATGATGTACGGGCGCCGCCCCGTGCCGGTCACCGCGCCGCGCGGCTCGCTGCTCACCCGGGCGGCCCGCCGCGATCTGCTCCAGGACGACTTCAACCATGTGGTCCTGGTCCGGGGCGGTGAGCATCTGACCCGCTCGCTGGTCTATGTGGACCACACCCTGGTCGACGGCGTGGTCAATGGCACGGCCGCCTCCGTCGGCGGGCTCTCCGGCCGGCTCCGCAAGCTCCAGAACGGCTATGTCCGCTCGTACGCCGTCTCCATGTTCGGCGGTACGGCGGTACTGGTCGCCGCGACCCTGCTGATGAGGGGTGTGTAATCGCCATGTCCTTTCCCCTCCTGACCGCGACGGCCGCGGTCCCGGCGATCGGTGCGATCGTCACCGCCGCCGTGCCCGCGGGCCGGCGGACGGCGGCCAAGTGGGTGGCGCTGTTCTTCTCGCTGGTCACCCTGGCGCTCGCCGCGGTCGTCTTCATCCGGTTCGAACCGGGCGGTGACCGCTATCAGCTGACCGAGTCCCACTCCTGGATCGCGGAGTTCGGGGTCCGGTACGAACTGGGCGTGGACGGCATCGGGGTGGCGCTGATCGCGCTGACCGCGCTGCTGATCCCGTTCATCGTCCTCGCCGGCTGGCACGACGCCGACCCCCAGGAGACCGGCAGCAGCCGCTGGCGGCCCACCCAGGGCTTCTTCGCCCTGATCCTGATGGTCGAGGCGATGGTGATCCTCTCCTTCGAGGCCACCGATGTCTTCCTCTTCTACATCCTCTTCGAAGCCATGCTCATCCCGATGTACTTCCTCATCGGCGGCTTCGGCGACCGGGCCCACGCGGGCACCGACCGGAACGCGGCGGCCCAGCGGTCGTACGCGGCGGTCAAGTTCCTCCTCTACAACCTGGTCGGCGGTCTGATCATGCTGGCCGCGGTCATCGGGCTCTATGTGGTCGCGGGCAGCTTCTCGCTCTCCGAGATCGCCGAGGCGCGGGCCAGTGGCCAGCTGGAGATGGCGACCAACACCGAGCGGCTGCTCTTCCTCGGCTTCTTCCTCGCCTTCGCGATCAAGGCGCCGCTCTGGCCGCTGCACACCTGGCTGCCCAATGCCATGGGGGAGGCGACCGCCCCGGTCGCGGTGCTGATCACGGCCGTGGTCGACAAGGTCGGCACCTTCGCGATGCTCCGCTTCTGCCTCCAGCTCTTCCCGGAGGCCTCCGCGTGGGCCACCCCGGTGATCGTGGTCCTGGCACTGGTCAGCATCGTCTACGGCGCCCTGCTGGCGGTCGGCCAGCGGGACATCAAGCGGCTGATCGCCTATGCCTCGATCTCCCACTTCGGCTTCATCGTGCTCGGGATCTTCGCGATGACCTCGCAGGGGCAGTCGGGCGCCACGCTCTACATGGTCAACCACGGGATCTCGACCGCCGCCCTGATGCTGGTGGCGGGCTTCCTGATCTCCCGGCGCGGGTCCCGGCTCATCGCGGACTACGGCGGGGTGCAGAAGGTGGCCCCGGTGCTCGCGGGGACCTTCCTCATCGGCGGCCTGGCCACCCTCTCGCTCCCCGGACTCGCCCCGTTCGTCAGCGAGTTCCTGGTGCTGGTCGGCACCTTCGCCCGCTATCCGGTCGCCGGGATCGTCGCGACCTCGGGCATCGTGCTGGCCGCGCTGTACACGCTCGTCCTCTACCAGCGGACCATGACCGGGCCGGTCAAGGCCGAGGTGGCGCCGATGCGTGATCTCAACCGGCGGGAACTCGCGGTGATCACACCGCTGATCGCGCTGCTGCTCGTCCTCGGCGTCTACCCCAAGCCGCTGACGGATGTGGTGAACCCGGCGGTGGAGCACACCCTGTCGGACGTCCAGAAGACTGACCCCCGGCCCGATGTGGAGGCGGCCAAGTGAGCCCAGGAGCTGTCCACACCCTGTGGACGACGGCGGCCGGGCCCGTCGACAAGATCCCCGCCCCGGACATCGAGTACGCCCAGCTGGCGCCGATCCTCATCGTCGTCGGCGCGGCCGTCGTCGGCCTGCTCTTCGAGGCGTTCCTGCCGCGCCGGCTGCGCTATCGCACCCAGGTGGCCCTGGCGCTGGTGGCGCTGGCCGCCGCCTTCGCCGCGGTGATCGCCCTCGCCGAGGCGGGGTACGGCACCTCGAAGGTGAACATCGCGGCGATGGGCGCCATCGCCATCGACGGCCCGACCCTCTTCCTCCAGGGCACCATTCTGCTGGCATCGGTGGTCTCCGTGCTCACCTTCGCCGAGCGGGGGCTCGACCCCCGGGCCCATGGCAGGCCGGTGGACTCCTTCACCGCCCAGGCGGCCGCGGTCCCCGGCAGCGACAGCGAGAAGGCGGCGGTCAAGGCCGGGTTCACCACCACCGAGGTCTATCCGCTGGCCCTCTTCGCCATCGCCGGAATGCTGGTCTTCCCCGCCGCCAATGATCTGCTGACGCTCTTCATCGCGCTGGAGGTCCTCTCCCTGCCGCTGTATCTGCTCTGCGCGCTGGCCCGGCGCAGGCGGCTGCTGTCGCAGGAGGCGGCGGTGAAGTACTTCCTCCTCGGCGCCTTCTCCTCCGCCTTCCTCCTCTTCGGCGTCGCCCTGATCTACGGGTACGCGGGCTCCGTCTCGTACGCCCGGATCGCCGATGTGATCGACGGCACGGTCCGCAGCATCGACCCGGCGCTCGCCGACACCATGGGCAATGACGCCCTGCTGCTGATCGGCGCCGCGCTGATCGTGATGGGGCTGCTCTTCAAGGTCGGCGCGGTGCCGTTCCACATGTGGACCCCGGATGTCTACCAGGGCGCCCCCACCCCGGTCACCGGCTTCATGGCCGCGGCGACCAAGGTGGCCGCCTTCGGGGCGCTGCTGCGGCTGCTCTATGTGGTGCTGCCGGGGCTGAACTGGGACTGGCGCCCGGTGATGTGGGGCGTCGCCATCGTCACCATGCTGGGCGGTGCGATCGTGGCCGTCACCCAGACCGACATCAAGCGGCTGCTGGCGTACTCCTCCATCGCCCATGCCGGGTTCATCCTGGTCGGGGTGATCGCGGTGACCGAGGACGGGGTCTCCTCGGTCCTCTTCTACCTGGGCGCCTACGCCTTTGTGACCATCGGCGCCTTCGCCGTGGTCACCCTGGTACGGGACGCGGGCGGCGAGGCCACCCATCTCTCCCAGTGGGCCGGTCTGGGGCGGCGCTCGCCGCTGGTGGCCGCGGTCTTCGCGGTCTTTCTGCTGGCCTTCGCCGGTATCCCGCTGACCTCCGGTTTCTCGGGGAAGTTCGCCGTGTTCAAGGCGGCGGCCGAGGGCGGTGCCGGGGCGCTGGTGGTGGTCGGTGTGCTGTCGTCGGCGGTGGCCGCCTTCTTCTACATCCGGGTCATCGTGCTGATGTTCTTCAGCGAGCCGCAGGCGGACGGGCCCACCGTGGCGGTCCCCTCGGGGATGACCACGGCGGCGATCGGCCTCGGGGTCGTGGTGACGGTGGTGCTCGGGGTGGCGCCGCAGTACTTCCTCGATCTGGCGGGCCAGGCCGGGGTGTTCGTCCGCTAGCCACCCTTCTGTCGACAGGGCGAGGGCCCGGGACCGTGTCGGTCCCGGGCCCTCGCGCTGTCGTGGTGGGGGGTTACGCCGCCGGGACGACCCGGCCCGTCACCTCGCCCAGACCGACCCGTACCCCGTCCGGACCCGGCGCCCAGGCGGTCATGGTGACCTCGTCGCCGTCCTCCAGGAAGGTCCGGTTCCCCTTCGGCAGCTCCAGGGCGTCCCGGCCGTTCCAGGTCAGTTCCAGGAGGGAACCGCGCTGATGCGGCTCGGGGCCGCTGACCGTACCGGAGCCGTACAGGTCCCCGGTGCGCAGCGAGGCCCCGTTGACCGTCATATGGGCGAGCTGCTGGGCGGCGGTCCAGTACATCGAGGCGAACGGCGGCTCGGCCACCACCTGGCCGTTGACGGCGACGCTGATCCGCAGGTCGTAGCCGCCCGGCTCCTCCTCGCCGGAGTCGTCGAGATAGGGCAGCAGCGCGGTGTCCCGTACCGGCGGGGCGCAGCGGGCGTCCTCCAGCGCCTCCAGCGGGGTCACCCAGGCGGAGACCGAGGTGGCGAAGGACTTGCCGAGGAAGGGGCCGAGCGGTACGTACTCCCAGGACTGGAGGTCGCGCGCGGACCAGTCGTTGAGCAGCGACAGGCCGAAGACATGGTCGCGGAAGGCGGCGAGCGGCACCGGCCGGCCCTGCGCGGAGGGGACGCCGACGACAAAGCCGACCTCGGCCTCGATGTCGAGCTTGACGCTGGGCCCGAAGACCGGTGCCGGGTCGGTGGGGGCCTTGCGCTGGCCGTGGGGGCGGACGACCTCGGTGCCCGAGACCACGACCGTGCCGGCGCGGCCGTGGTAACCGATGGGCAGATGCTTCCAGTTCGGGGTCAGCGGCTCGCCGTCCGGGCGGAACATCCGTCCCACATTGGTGGCGTGGTGCTCGCTGGCGTAGAAGTCGACATAGTCCGCGACGTCGTACGGGAGGCGCATGGTGACCTCGGGGACCGGGATCAGCAGCGGCTCCACGGTGGAGCGGTGGGCGGGGACGGTCACCCAGGCGGTCAGCGCCCGCCGTACATCGCGCCAGGCGGTGCGTCCGGCGGTCAGCAGCGGGGTGAGGCCGTCGCCGCCGAGCAGGGCGGTGTACGGGGAGCCGAGCGCCGCCGCGGTGGCGCCCGCGTCGAGGACATGGTTGCCGACGCGGACGCCGAGGCGCCGTCGTTCGGGGTCGTCCGCCGTGCTGAAGACGCCGTAGGGGAGGTTGTGCGGGCCGAAGGGATCGTCCCCGGCCAGTTCGAGCGGGCTCTGCTCGGACATCGGTGCCTGCCTCGCTTTCCTTGGGGTGAGGACACCGTACGACGTGGGGTCGTCCGCCCGGCAGAGCACGATCATCCGGCAAGCCGGGGGATCCTCTTCTCCCAGGTCCGATGGAAGACGATCTCCGCTCCTGCGCGGCAGACGGCCTCGTCCCACAGGACGAAGTCGCCGCCGTCGCGGGAGAGTACGGAGCGGGTTTCGACGGTGGTGTCCCAGGGCAGGGCGGGCCGGTGGAGCCGGATGCGCCAGGTGGTCTCCAGCCGGGCGGAGCCGGGGTCGCGTTCCTGGACGGTACGGGTCTCCCGCGCCTCCTCGGTGATCTCCAGGCCGTCGGGGTGGACGCGGGTCCCGCCGGGCCCGGGGCGGGTCTCCTGCCGCCAGACGCCGCTGTCGAGGTCCCGGGTGAGCACCCGGGTGGGCGGTTCGCCGTCCAGGGTGCCGGCGGAGCCGATCAGGGGTGTAGGGGAGTGTTCCGGTTCGCCGCCGGGGGAGCGGAGGGCGACCGGGGTGTCCTCCGCTTCGCGGAGCGGGAGTTCGAGCCAGGAGCCTTCCGGTTCCAGACGGTGCCCGGCCTGGTCCGGTTCGGGCCAGACCCAGGGCCAGTAGGCGGAGGAGACGGCGAGCCGGAGCCGGTGGCCGGGGCGGACGGTGTGGGCGGTGACCGCCAGGGGGAAGGTGACGCTCTCGGTGGTCCCGGGGGGCCAGGCATGGGCGCGGTCGGTGCCATGGCGGGCGGCCAGGGAGAGGACGCCCCAGGTGACGGGGGTGGAGGTGCCGTCGGGTGCGATGTCGCAGAGGCGGGCGACGGCCAGGCCGTGGGGGACGCCGAGGCAGAGCCGGAGGGTGACCCGGGGGGTGCCCAGGATCTCCAGGGGGGTGTCGGTCACGGCGAACTCGAAGCAGGCGGAGCGGGCGTCGTCGGCGCGCTGGTCGCCGCCGGTGGTGCCGTCGGCGGTGCGGTAGGGGCCCGCTTCGGAGCCGGTGCTCTGGGGGGAGTCGACGAGGACGGGGGCGCCGCGCAGCTCGTAGACCACGGGGGTGATCCCGGGCGGTGGCCAGCCGGGGACGGCGGTCCACCGGCCGGGGGGTCCGCCGGGGGTATCGGGGGCGTCGTGCCGGACCCGTAGGGGTGGTTCGTCCATCACCTCGTTGGGGATGTCCCGCAGATGCCGGTCCCACCAGCGGCGGGTCTCCTGGAGGAAGCCGATGGCGGGGCCGGGGAGCCCCCGGTCGGGGTACTGGTGGGTCCAGGGGCCGAGGAGGGCGCGGACCCGGTCGGGCGGGAGGGTGGTGAGCAGGCGCGGTACGGCGTCGCGGGCGGGGTCGTGGAGTCCGCCCGCGAGGAGGACGGCGGCGCGCGCGTCGCTCTGGGGGGTGCCGGTCCAGAAGTCGTCCCTGAGCTGGTGGGCGAGCCAGTGGTGGGCGGGGGGTTCGATGGCGGCGAGCCGGTCGAGCCACTGGTCGCGCCAGCCGTCGCCGGTGTGGGCGGGGTCGGGCGGCAGACAGCCGGCGGCGAGCCGGGCGGCGGCGGTGGAGTGGAGGGATTCGGCGAGGACGGCGCCGCCCCGGTAGCAGCCGCTGTCGTCGTACGGGTCGTCGCCGCAGCAGACCGCGACGACGGCGGCGAGCGGTTCGGGGGCGAGGGCGGCGGTGGCGAGGGCGCAGGCGCCGCCCCAGCCGATGCCCAGCATGCCGACGCGGCCGGTGCACCAGGGCCGGGTGGCCAGCCAGTCGATCACCTCGACGGTGTCGGCGAGGGTGGCGGGGGAGCCGGGGAGACCGGCCGGGTCGGGGAGACCGCCGCTGTTGCCATGGCCGCGGGCGTCCACGCGGACGGAGGCATAGCCGTGCCCCGCGTACCAGGGGTGGCGTTCCGCGTCGCGTGGGACCGTCGTGTCCGTCAGCCTTTCCGGCGAATACTCCAGCAGTACGGGGACAGCCTCATCGGTGATCGGGCGCCAGAGGCGGGCGAAGAGGGCGACTCCGTCGCGGAGGGTGATCCGGATGTCCTGTTGGCTGGTTTCATGGGGGAACCGAAGGCGGTGGGGCATGGCAGGGCCTCGTTGCACGGTGGTCGGCCCGTCGCGGGAGCCATGGCCGGGCGCTGTTTCCGGCCGGTCGCGGATCTTGGTGAAATGGGCCTTTTCTGGTCGTATGCGCTGATCACGAACATACCGGTGGAGGCGGGAAGGCGCTCACGGTGATCGAAAGCCGACCGGATACGCTGACTTGAGTGAATCCACCGACACATCGACAATCCGTGTGATCATCAGCAGACAGGGAGACCACCTCGTGACCGTCGTCGGGCCGTTCGGGCTGAGCGTGCGGGACCAGGCTCTTGAGGCCGATGTCCACAGCGGACTGTCGGCCGTCGAGGCGGGCCTGCTCGATGCCACCAAGAGCGAGGTGCCCTTCATCACGGAGGCGGCGCAGCATCTCGTCCGCGCCGGGGGCAAGCGCTTCCGGCCCCTGCTGGTGATGCTGGCGGCGCAGTTCGGCGACCCGTACGCCCCGGGGGTCGTCCCGGCCGCCGTGGTGGTGGAGCTGACCCACCTCGCCACGCTCTACCACGACGATGTGATGGACGAGGCCGAGGTGCGGCGCGGGGTGTCCAGCGCCAATGCCCGCTGGGGCAACTCGGTCGCGGTGCTCACCGGGGACTTCCTCTTCGCCCGTGCCTCCCACACCCTCGCCGACCTCGGCCCGGAGGCCGTCCGGATCCAGGCCGAGGCGTTCGAGCGGCTGGTCACCGGGCAGATCCTGGAGACCGCGGGACCGCGCGACGGCGGTGACCCGGTCGAGCACTATCTCGATGTCATCGCGGGCAAGACCGGTTCGCTGATCGCGGTCTCCGGGCGGATCGGCGCGCTGATGGCCGGGGCCGACGAGCGGGTCGTGGACATCCTCACCCAGTACGGGGAGCGGCTCGGGGTCGCCTTCCAGCTCGCCGACGATGTCCTCGACATCGCCAGCGACTCCCATGAGTCGGGCAAGACCCCCGGTACGGATCTGCGCGAGGGCATTCCCACCCTGCCGGTGCTCCGGCTGCGCGAGCGGGCCCGGGTGCTGGGACTCCCCGAGGACCTTGAGCTGATCGAGCTGCTGGACGGGGATCTCGCGGACGACGCCCGCCATGCCGAGGTGCTGCGGCGCTTCCGGGCCCATCCCTCGCTGGAGCAGGCCCGCCGGGACACGGTGCGGTACGCGGAGGAGGCGCGGGCGACGCTGGCGCCGCTGCCGGAGTGCACGGCGAAGGCGGCGCTGGAGGAGCTGTGCGACGCGGTGGTGCACCGGGCCGGCTGAGTCGGCTGTGATCGAGCGGGCGCCCCGGGACGGACCGTCCCGGGGCGCTTTCGTTCTCCCGTTCTCCCATTCCTCCATTCCTCCATTCCTCCGCTCCTCCGTTCCGTGGCTCCGGGCCACCGAGTCACACGGCCGGATTTTGCTCCACGGTTCAATCAACTCCTTGTGATACAGCCCATATTTTTGGACTGAGTCCAGACTGGGGACCCCCGCGTACTCATGCCCAGAAGCCGACGCACTGGGCGTCGGCAGCGGTACGGGGAGATTTCCTGATGAAGCGCACCAAGACCATCCTTGTCAGCACGACCGCTGTGGTCGCCGCGGCCGGTGTGGGCCTCGCCGTACTGCCCGCCTTCGCCGCCGACAGCAAGAGCGGCTCCACCTCGGCCGGCGCCCATGCCGGACACGGGGCCGGTACGGTCGTCGCCCAGGGTGCCGCCGCCTCGTCCAAGGCGAAGGCCTGGTACTTCGCCGCCAGCCTCAACGGCGCCAACGAGGTCCCGGTGGCCGGCGGACCCGCCGTCGGCGACCGCGACGGCCAGGCGCTCCAGTTTGTGAAGGTCCAGGGGGACAAGGTGTCGGTCGCGGTGAAGTTCCGCGGCGTCGACACACCCAGCGCGCTCCATATCCACCAGGGCAAGCGTGGTGCCAACGGTGGAGTGAAGATCGACTTCACCCCGCTGCTGAGCAAGATCAAGTACCTGGACGGCTGGAAGGGCGCCGTGACCGGCACCGTCCAAGTCAAGGACAAGGCCCTGCTCAAGGCGTTTGTCGCCAACCCCGGCGACTTCTACGCCAATCTGCACACCAAGCAGTTCCCGGGCGGTGCCGTACGGGCCCAGTACCACAAGGTCACCCGGGGCTTCCCGTTCGCCAAGGCGCTCGACAACTTCCAGGCGTCGGTGGTCAAGGGCCAGCAGATCTACGAGTGCAAGAAGGACGCCGCGACCGGTGGCTGGTCCTTCCAGCAGCGCGATGTCGCCGCGGTCCTCGGCGGCAACATCGCCCACTCCTTCATCGCCCCCAACTCCGGTACCCCGCAGTGGATCGCGCCCGACCGCAGCGCGGTGACCGGCAGCCTGATCAGCCGGACCGACAACGGCGCCAAGAACATCCCCGAGCTGGACCTCAAGGCGACCCAGTCCGGCAAGCGGACCGGCCTGCTGGCCAAGAGCCACGAGATCCTGCGGCTGAACACGGTCGGTGGGGTGGCGCCCAAGGGCAGCTGCGCCAAGGGCGCCATCGCGAAGGTCGCGTACGGCGCGGACTACGTGTTCATCCAGAAGTAGACGCCTCCGTAAGGGAATCGATGCCTCCGTTCCGCGACGGATCCCTCCGCTCCGGAACGGATCCCGCTACCAGGGAGCCGATCCCTCCACCAGGGAACCGATCCCTCCGCTCTGTGACACGGACCCCTTCGCCCGGAAGTGAACCCTGACCGCACCCCCACCCCCCGCACGGCGCCTCCCCTACTGGAAGGGGGAGGCGCCGTGGTGTTCCGTCATCCCTGAGCAGTACGCCAAGTTGCACCCGGGGAGGGACGCCGGAACGACGGTCGTTTGGTGTGATGGATACATCGCCCCGGGGGGACACCGCATCAGGGCGAGCGCGGCCCGGCCCCGGGCGGCACACACCGTCCGGCACCACCGCATCCGACCGACCACGGAGGTAGGGCACACCATGGCAGCCAACGACAGCGCGCACGGCACCGAGCAGGGCGAGGAAGCGGTCGGCCGCCGGAAGAAGGCGGCCCGGTACGCCGTCCCCATCGCCGTGGCCGGTGTCGCGGCGGCGACCATCGGGCTGGTGCCCGCGCTGGCTGCCTCCGGGGACCCGGACCTGCCGAAGGTCACCGCCCAGCAGCTGATCGAGAAGATCGCCGCGTCGGAGACCCGGAGCCTCTCCGGCACGGTGAAGATCAGCAGCGATCTCGGACTGCCCGGCCTGGACGGCCTGGAGGGCCTCGTCCCCGGCGGCAAGGGCGGCGGCTCCCCCTCGGCGGAGCCCCAGGAGAAGCTGGCCGAGCTGGCCACCGGCACCCACACCCTGCGGGTCGCCGTCGACGGCCCGGACCGGCAGAAGATCTCCCTGCTGGACGACACCTCCGAGTACAGCATCGTCCACAAGGGCGACGAGCTGTGGGCGTACAACAGCGAGAGCAACGAGGTGCACCACGAGACGGGCCTCGGCGAGAAGGGTTCCGTCGGCGGTAAGGGTTCCGGTGCCCCTTCCGGTTCCGGGGACATCCCCACCACCCCGCAGGAGTTCGCCAAGGCGGTCATCGAGGCGGCGGACGGCTCCAGCACCTCGGTCACGGTCGACGGCACCGCGCAGATCGCCGGGCGCGACGCCTACCAGCTCGCGATCAAGCCCAAGCAGAGCGGCTCCACCATCGGCTCCATCCGGATCTCGGTCGACTCCGAGACGGGCACCCCGCTGAAGCTCACCGTCAACCCCAGCGGCGGCGGCAAGTCCGTGATCGACATCGGCTTCACCAAGGTCAACTTCGCCAAGCCCGCCCCCGCGCTCTTCGACTTCACCCCGCCGAAGGGGGCCAAGGTCGTCGAGGGCGGAGCGGAGGACTCCGACGGGCCCCGTGCCGGGAAGCCGAGCGAGAAGGAGCTGAAGGAGTTCGAGAAGGAGCTGGGCGTCGGCCTGGAGGAGCTGGAGAACGAGTTCGCGGGCGGCCTGCCCGGCGGCGGGCTCGGCGGCGGGCTCGACATCCTCGGCAAGGACTGGACCTCCATCGCCACGTTCAAGGCCCCTGGCGGCGGTCTCCTCGCGGGCGCGGAGGGTTCGAAGGGGGAGGTGCCCGAGGAGCTCGGTGGCGTCCTCGACATGTTCGGCGACCGGGTGAACGGGGAGTTCGGCCAGGGCCGGATCTTCACCTCGCGCCTGGTGAACGCGCTGATGACGGACGACGGCACGGTGTACGTCGGCGCGGTGACCCAGGACGCCCTGGTGAAGGCCGCGAACGCCGCCAAGTGAAGTCTTCCTGGGCGCCTGTGCGCCCCGGCCGCCCCGCCGTACTCCCGTACGGCGGGGCGGCCTGCGTCTGGGCGATGGCCTTGCCCTGACCCAGCCTCGCCGCCCTTTGAGGCGCGGGGGCCTCAAACTCAAGCCTCTCCGGCGATTGAGGAGCGGGGTTCGGGGCTGGCCCCGACGTCCACCCGAGGTGACTCGGGTCTCGGGTCCGTCCTCAATCGCCGGACGGGCTGAAAATTGGCACCCTGGCCCCCCGATTGTGGCTGAGGTGAGCAAACTCAGCCTCGTGGGTGTCCCCCCCCGGACGGTCCAAGTTCAGCCCCATGGGGGTCCCCCCGGACGGAGTCTGGGGGAGTTTGAGGAGTAGGAGCCTCGAAACTCAGCCGCTCCGGCGCTTGAGGCGTGGGGGCCTCAAAATCAAGCCTCTCCGGCGATTGAGGAGCGGGGGCTTCGGGGGCTGGCCCCCGACGTTCGCCCGAGGCTGCTCGGGCCTGGGGTCCGTCCTCAAGCGCCGGACGGGCTTGATTTGTGCGGGCGGCCCGTACCCAGGGGCTTGGAGCGAGGTGTTTCGCGGGTGCGGGGGCGGTGGCCTCCGGGCTCACCTCCTCGGGGCCGGCAGACTGAGGAGAAGGTCCAGCGGAAGGGGCCGTCCGCCGGTCCCCTGCGGGGGCGACCCTGCACCCCCCGACCTCGTGTCACGAGGAACGGGCCCCGGGGGTGCGGGCGGTCCGCGACGGGGAGGGGTCAGAGAAGGTCCGGCTCGGCCGTCTCGTGTTCGTGGGACCAGCGGGCGGTCTTGCGTGCCTCGGCCATCTCCGCGTCGGTGGCCAGGAGGTGGTCCAGCTTTCCGGCTCGGGCGTCCGTGATGAAGACGGTGAGGGCGACCCGGGGCACGATCAGCGCGGGCTGGGGGCTGTCGCAGTCCCGGAGGCGGATCATCCGGAGACCGTAGGGGCCGTCGGGTGCTGGTGTCGCGTTGAGGGACATGGCTGTCTCCCTTGAGGGTGAGGTGGGGGTGTGGGCCCCGGCCGCGTGTGCGGGATGGCGGCCGGGGCCCGGGGGCCCGCCCAGGGCAGGGGTGAGGGCGGACCCCGCTTGGGGAACCGCCCTCCGTGGCCCGGAGAGGATCACCGCTGAACCAGCGGGCCACGGAGGACGGGGCTTTTCAGAGCCGCTCGGCCAGGCTCAAGGTGTGCAGGCCTACCGAAAGCGACCACGCCGCGAGCATCGCCACCGTGCGGGCTATCGACCTGCCTCGTCGCTCTCGCACGAATGTGCCCTTTTGACCGTGTCGTGGAACGGACCGAACCGCGCACGGAGTTCGTGATCACGGCGTATTCGCAGGCGGAGGGCCAGAAGCAGAGGACTGTCCCCGGCGGGCTCAATCGGGCGCGGGGGCGGCTGACTCACCACGAGAACTCCTCTCCGTAGCCTTTCCGCTACCGGATGACTTCAGCGTGGCCTAGAGTCCGTCGTTACTCAACTGATCGGAACCGCTGGGAAAGTCAGGGTGCATGGCATGGTGAACCGCAAGGAGTTGGATCCCGAGAGGTCGCCGCGCGATAAGTTCGGGCAGGTCGTCCGCACGATGAGAGAGGAGCGCGGATGGACTCAGGAAGAGTTGGCGGAGCGCATCAGGTGCACGGGATCGCATGTGTCCGCCGTGGAAACTGGCCGCAGACCAGCAACTAAGCAATTCGCCAAAAGGCTTGATCGTGCGTTCGGTTCGGGCGATCGGCTCGAACGCCAGAGTCAGGCGCTCCGGTCCGATGCCCTGTTGGAGGGCTTCCCGGAGTATGTGGAGTGCGAGGGGCGAGCCGAGGAGATCCGGCTCTTTGAGGCCGCTTTGATTCCCGGGCTGCTTCAGACCCGGGAGTACGCGGAAGCGATCGAGGCCGATCACGTCCGGCGGGGCATCCTCACTCCCGAGCAGGCCGAAGAGCGGATCAGTCTCCTGATAAGGCGCCAGGTCTCCCTGTCGCGGACTCTTCCGCCGCTGATCTCCGTGGTGATGGACGAGAGCTGCATCCACCGCCAGGTGGGCGGCGCCGAGGTCATGTCGGCCCAGTACACGCGGTTACTGGAGTTCGCGGAGCAGTCGAACACGGCGCTTCAGATCGCGCCGTACTCCATGGGGGAGCGGCGCCCCTTCAACCGGCTGGTGATTCTGCTGACGCTGGCCAATGGGTCCCCGGCCGCGTATGTCGAGTCGCAGACGCAGGGGTACCTGGACCGTGAGATCACCTTCGTACGCCCACTGGTGAGGGACTACCATCAACTCCAGGTAGGCGCGCTCTCACAGGCGAAATCCGTCGCCATGATCGAACAGCTACGAAAGGGCACCTCGTGACGACCACGACCGACTCTCTCCGCTGGTTCAAGTCCTCCTACAGTGGCAGCGGCGGCGCCTGTGTCGAGTGGGCACCCGTGCACGCGTCCGCGACCGGTACCGTCCCCGTTCGGGACAGCAAGCGCCCCACCGGCCCCGTGCTCATGGTCACCACCGATGCGTTCGCGGGCCTGGTCGCTCTCGCCCGCTCCGCCGCCGTGATCGAGTAGCTACGAAAGGGGACCTCGTGACGATCGCGAACGACTCTCTTCGCTGGATCAAGTCCTCTTACAGCGGTAGCGGCGGGTCCTGCGTCGAGTGGGCTCCTGAGTGCGCCGCGACCGGTACCGTCCCGGTCCGTGACAGTAAGCGTCCCGCCGGGCCGGTGCTGATGGTCACTACCGACGCCTTCGCCGGCCTGGTCGCCCTCGCCCGCTCCACCGACCTCTAGCACGCACGCGGAGGCCCCGCCCCCTGGAATCCGCCCAGCGGCCAGCGCCCCGGCGGGGCTCGTCCGTGTCACCGTGCCCGTCATGCCTCCGGCGGCCGGTCCTCCAGCCGGAGGCGTATCCCCGCCGCCCGGTTGTCGCCGAACTCGCCCACCAGCCTCAGCGCCTGCTCCCGGCGCTCCCTCGCGCCCACGGTGTCCTCCCCGGCCGCCAAAGCCTCCGCCCAACTGGTCAGGGCGAGTGCCTGGTTCCAGGGGTCGCCCAGTGAGGAGTGCGCGGCTGTCGCCCGGTCCAGGAAGTCCGAGGCTTCCCGGGGGCGTCCCATGAGCAGGTAGGTCTCGCCCGTGCCCTGCCAGGCGAAGGCCTCCCGGCTCCGGTCGCCGAGGCGGCGGTGGAGTGTCGCGGAGCGGTGATAGGAGGCGAGGGCGTCACCGTGCTCGCCGAGGGCGCGCTGGGCGGCGCCCAGGGAGAGGAGCCAGTAGCCCTCCAGGGTGTGGTCCCGCATCTCCAGGGCCAGTTCGACGGCTTGGGTGGCCAGCCGCAGGCCCTCCGTCAGGTCGCCGAGTTCGCGGTGGACCATGCTGGAGGTGTACAGCGCGTCCCCGAGAGGCAGCCTGCGGTTGGCGTCACGGTGCGCGGGCAGGGCGATGCCGAGGTCCGCGCGCGCTTCCTCCAGGCGACCGGCTTCGTACCGTGCTCCGGCCCGGTTGGAGAGGACGGTGAGTTCGTCCGGTGTGGCGTCCAGCTCGCGGAACAGCTCCATCGCCTGGTCGTACCAGCTCTCCGCCTCGTGGAGCCGGCGTGCCCGCGCACAGGCGAGCCCCAGGGCGTTGAGTGTTTCCGCCTCGCCCGCCCGGTCCCGTAGTTCGCGCTGGATCGCCAGGGCCTTCTCATGGCAGTCGAAGGCTTCCCGCAGCTGGTTGATCTGGCGGTGGGAGAAGCCGAGGAAGTGCAGCAGCCTGGCCTCACCGGCGCGGTCGCCCAGACGCCGGCCGGCGGAGAGTCCGAGCTTCGCCACGACGATCCAGTCGGCGGCGGGGGCGGAGGGGGCGTGGGCGTAGAACAGGGTTTCGGCGGTGAGTTGGGCGGTGCGGTCGAAGCCCGAGCGTTCGGCCAGGCGGACGACGGGCAGGAAGTTGGACTGCTCCTGCTCGGACCAGTCCACCGCCCGGTCGTAGTCGGGGAAGGACGGCGGGGTGACACCCTCGGCGAGGGGGCCGGTGTCGACCGGGGCCTCGTCCGGGGCGATCACCTTCCGCACGGCGCACGCGGTGTGGAGATACCAGTCGAGCAGTCGGCCGGTCGCCGCCGAGCAGGCTTCGGGTGTCTCCTCGACGCGCGCCAGATCGGTGACATAGGCCCGCAGCAGATCATGGAACTCGTAGCGTCCCGGGGCGGTCTGGTCCACCAGATGGGCACCTACGAGGACATCCAGAAGCTGCCGGGTGCGCCGCTCGGCGAGGCCGATGAGGGCCGATGCCGCTCCGAGTCCGAAGCCGGGCCCCGGAAACAGCCCGAGGAGCCGGAAGAGCCGGGCCGCGTCGGGGGCGAGCGCGCGATAGGACCAGGCGAAGACCGTCCGTACCGCTTCCGCCTCCTCGTCGTCGCCGGTGCTGAGGGCATCCCAGAGCGCCGACTCGTCCCGCAGGTCCGCCACCAGCTCGCCCAGGTCGGCGTGCGGGTGGGTGGCCGCCCGCTCGGCGGCGATTCGCAGGGCCAGCGGCAGCCGGGCGCAGAGCCGGGCGAGTTCGAGCAGCCGCTCCGGCTCGTCCTCCGGCCGGTAGCCGGCCGTCACCGCGCGCAGCAGGGTGACCGCCTCGTCCTCGGGGAGGGTGCCCAGGGTGATCCGCTGGGCGCCGTTGCGGACCGTCAGCCCGGAGAGCCGTCCACGGCTGGTGACGAGGACGAGGCAGTGAGGGCTGCCGGGCAGCAGCGGGCGGACCTGGGAGGCCGTGGCGGCGTTGTCCAGGACGACGAGGACCCGGCGGTCGGCCAGCAGGGACCGGTAGAGGGCCGCTGCGGCCTCCAGATCGGTGGGAACCGCGTCGGGTGGCACCCCGAGTCCGGTCAGGAAGCCGCGCAGGGCCTGTTGTGGGGTGACCGGCTCCTGGGGGTCGTAGCCGCGCAGATTCACATAGAGCTGTCCATCGGGGAAACGGTCCTGGACCCGATGGGCCCAGTGCAGGGCGAGCGAGGTCTTTCCCGCTCCCGGTGTGCCGACGATCAGACAGAGGGAGGGGGGCCGGCCGGCCGGTTCCGGGGCGAGGAGGGCTTCGAGCTGGATCAGTTCGCTCGTACGATTGACGAAATTGCTGATGTCGCCCGGTAGCTGGCGAGGCGGCCGTGGCTCATGGCCGTCTCTTCCGCTCGCTCCGCCGTGGAAGTGGATGCCGCCGGTGACGCTTCGCGCCTGTACGACATCGCGGGTCGAGCCCGAGAGATCGGCCAGTGAATCTCCCGGGCCCTGCTCGCGTTCGTCACGACTGGTGATGATTCACTCCCCGGACAGTCGTGGCGGAGGCAGCGGTGCCACCACGCGGTCGAAATAGGTGAGCATGTCCTCGCCGACGGCGAAGAAACCTTCGATGAAGGAGACCCAGGGGCCGATCAGCTCGGGGTCGGTGAAGCGGACCGCTCCCTCTGTTTCGCCGGTATCCCGGTAGACGACGTCATAGAGGACCTGATCGCCGAGGATCACCACTTCGGGGAGGAGCAGGCGCTTCTCGATCCCACCGATGGCATCGGCGGGAATGACCCGGATTTTCAGGCCGCATTCTGCCTGGACACGCAGTGCGTGCAGTTCCCACTGCATATAGGGCGTCAGTGGTTCCTCGGCCACCCGCACACGGTGGAAGTAGTGACCGCGCTCCCGGTCGTACGCGCTGTCCTCCAGCAGCTCCGGGCGGTCATCCTCCAGCAGCCGCAGGGATTCCTCCCAGTCCCCCCGCCGCAGGGCGTTGCGGCTGGCGCTGGTCTCCTCGAAGTGCTGGAGGCGTTCGAATTTCCAGCCGTGCTGGTTGAGGGTCGTCTTCTGATGTGCGGCGAAGTCCGCCTCGTAGTCGTCGAGACGGAGGAATTTTCCGCGTGAGCGGTCGAATCGCGGCGGGCCGGGATCAGACATCGGGGATGTCGGGCTTCGCGGCACGGAGCATGGATCCGGGGATGATGACGAGGCGCTCATCATGGGAAAGGCTGACACCTTGCGGTAGGCGGGCTGCGTAGGTCTCGGTGAGATCGCGGCCGATGATCGCCACGTCACCGTTGTCGAGTTCCCAGATGTCCGGGCAACCGGTCTTGCCCTGGGATTTTTCGTCTTCTTCGGCCGACTTCCCTAATCGCCTCGCGAATGAGGCGCTGGGGTCGGCTTCCCACAGTCGTTCCATGAGCACTCCCATGACGGAGGGAAGGATGGATCCAGGCTAGTCCCGTGCTGCTGCGGAAGGCCAGCTGTTGTCACGTCATGTCACGAGGTGTCGGTTGCCAGGTCCCAGGCCGCCATGTCCTGACGTCCCTCCCGCCGCAGGGGCCGCCGAACCAGGCGCGAGGCGCCCGGATGAGTGACCTCCCTCGCCCCGCCCGCTCCGCGCGAACGCGCCAATGAGGGCCACATCGGCCGAACTGTGCCTGAGGTAGAGGGATTTGGTGAATTAGCCTTTTTGGTTCCCACCAAAATCGGCAGACAGGGATCATCATGCGTGTTACACGCGCGATCGTCGGGCTGGCCACCGCCGGCGCCGCTGTTCTCGGGACGGCCCCGGCGACCGCCGCCCCCGCCGGGGCGGTGGAGGCCGGGGTCTGGGGGCACTACGGCGACGTGGATCCGATCACCGTCAGCTCCAGCCTGTGGCGGTGCGGAGATTCCCGGACCATCACCACCGGTGTGATCGGGCGGGTCTGCGCGGTCAGGGCGGCGAACGGAACGGGGATCGGCGTGCATACGGCGGTGATCGTACGCAACAACCGGTCCACCTCGTTCCTCGCGCAGGCCGACGCGAGCATGTGGAGGTCCGGTGTCAACATGGGCCATTGGATCTGCTCGGCAGAGTGGGTCGAAGCGTCCACCTGGTCGGTCTGCATCGGGCTGACTCGGCACGATGCCCACTCGGTGAGTGCGAAGGGATGGCTCAACGGGTGGTCCGTGGGCAGTTCGCCGACTGTCTGAGCCCCGATGAGCGGCTGAGATCCGGAAACCGCTGACGGTCGGCCGAGGAGCCGGAACGGGTGAGCGGGTCGCCGTACCCTCGTACAGGGGGCGGGCGCCGCGTACTCACTCCGGGCGCGGCCGGACGACGGCGGGGGCTGATGCATGACAGCGGTGATCGAGACCCACGGTCTCACCAAGCGCTACCGGGGAGGGCAGCTCGCCGTCGACGGTCTGGATCTCTCCGTCCCGGCGGGCAGTGTCTTCGGCTTCCTCGGCCCCAACGGCTCCGGCAAGACCACCACGATCCGCATGCTCATGGGGCTGATCGAACCCACCTCGGGCACCGCCAGCGTGCTCGGTGAGCCCATGCCCCGGGCGGTCCGGAGTGTCCTGCCGAAGGTGGGGGCACTGATCGAAGGGCCGGCGTTGTACGGGTTTCTGAGCGGCCGGGGCAATCTGCTGCGGTACGACGCGGCGGATCCGACCGCCGATCCCCGTACCCGGAGTGCCCGGGTGGGCGCCGCCCTGGAGCGGGTGGGGCTCGGGCAGGCGGCCGGGAAGAAGGCCAAGGCGTACTCGCTCGGGATGAAGCAGCGGCTCGGGCTCGCCGCCGCGCTGCTCCAGCCGCGCAGGTTGCTGGTCCTGGACGAGCCCACCAACGGGCTCGACCCCCAGGGCATGCGGGAGATCCGCGCCCTGGTCCGCGCGCTGGCGGCGGACGGGACGACGGTGTTCCTCTCGTCGCATCTCCTCGACGAGATCGAGCAGGTCTGCACCCATGCCGCCGTGATGGCCCGGGGGCGGCTGATCGTCCAGGGCCCGGTGGCCGAGCTGGCCTCCCGGGCCCGGAGCCGGCTCACCGTCGTCACCCCCGACACCGGGCAGGCGGCCCGGCTGCTGAAGGAGCTGGGAGTGGCCCAGGTCGCTGTCGAGGACGGCGACCGGGTGACCGGGGAGCCGCCGGGGGAGGGGGCGGAGCTGTCGGATCTCTGTGCCGCCCTGGTCCGGGACGGGGTACGGGTACGGGGCTTCGGCGTCGAACGGGCCTCACTGGAGGACGCCTTCGTCGCGCTCACCGGGGAGGGATTCGATGTCGCACAGTGAGACCAGTGAGAAGACGGACAAGGCGAGTAGGACGGACAAGGCGAGTAAAACGGGTGGGATGAGTAAGACGAGTGGGGGGCGGAGGGCGCTGTGGAGCCTCGGGCTCTTCCGTTCCGAACTGCTGGTCACCCTGGGCCGCTGGCGCACCCTCGCCCTGCTCGGGGTGCTCGCCGCCGTCCCCGTACTGATCGGGGTCGCGGTACGGATCGAGACGGGCGACGGAGGATCGGTCGGCGGCGGGGGCGGAGAGGGCGGCGGGCCCGCCTTCATCAGCCAGATCACCAACAACGGGCTCTTCCTGGTCTTCGCCGCGCTCGCCGCCACCCTGCCGGTCTTCCTCCCGATGGCGGTCGGGGTGATCGCCGGGGACGCCGTCGCGGGCGAGGCGAGCGCCGGGACCCTGCGCTATCTGCTGGTCGCCCCGGCGGGCCGGACCCGGCTGCTGTTCGCCAAATATGTCACCACGCTGGTCTTCTGCCTGGTCGCGACCCTGGTGGTGGCCGTCTCGGGGCTGGTGGTCGGGGCGCTGCTCTTCCCGCTCGGGGAGGTCACCACCATCTCCGGCACCACCATCTCCTTCGGGGAGGGGCTGCTGAGGGCGGCGCTCGTCGCCGGGGTCGTCGCCCTGTCGCTCTCCGGGTTCGCCGCGCTCGGGCTCTTTGTCTCCACGCTCACCGGCAGCGGGATCACGGCGATGGCCACCACGGTGGGGGTGCTGATCACCGTACAGATCCTGGGGTCCGTACCGCAGCTGGACATGGTGCACCCGTATCTCTTCCCGCACCACTGGATGTCCTTCGCGGATCTGCTGCGGGACCCTGTGCACTGGGAGGACATCCAGCGGAATCTGGGCCTCCAGCTGCTCTACACGGCCGTCTTCGGCTCGGCGGCATGGGCCCGGTTCACCTCGCGGGACATCACCGCCTGACGGGCCCCGGAGCTGCCTGACCGGCCTCCGGAGCTGCCCGACCGGCGCCGGAAGGGGCCGGAAGAAGGGGCCGGACATGACTGCCTGCGTGTGCTGAGGGCGCACACGCAGGCAGTCTGTGGGGGGTGGCGGTGAGAGGGTGCGAGATGAGAAGAGAACGAGCGGAGGGCAGAGGGGTCAGAGGGTGAGGCGCCAGCTGTCGATGAAGCCGGTGTCCTGCGCGGAGACATCCCGCGCCCGCAGCCGCCACTCCCCGTCGGCGCTCTCGGCGGAGGCGTCGACGGTATAGGTCTCGATCACGTTGTCGGCGGAGTCATTGGTGCTCGCGCTCTTCAGCGGAAGGACCGTGCCGTCCGGGGCGACCAGGTCGAGGACCACGTCCCCGCGCCAGGTGTGCTTGATGTCGACGCTCACCGGCAGCGCGGCCGGGGCGTTCCCGCCGCGTCCGGAGACGGTGACGGCGGAGGTCACGGCGGCGCCGTTGTCCGGGATGGCGACATCGGCGGCGTTCTCGCGCACCGTGCCGGGCGGGTTGGTCCCGGTGGTGCCCAGGCTCCAGATGGCGTGGGCGATGGCGTCGCTGTTGCGGTTCAGTGCGGTGTCGTTGACGTTCGCCGTGTTGTCGCAGGCCCGGTGGTAGCAGCGGTCGAACGCCTGGCCGGAGGTGCCGCCCCACTTCTGGACCTGGGCGGCGGTCTTGACCCGGCCCGCCCCGGTGAAGAGCCCGCCGACCGCTATGCCGACGTTCTTGAAGGGCGCGTGGTCGGAGCGGCCGTCGCCCTCGGTCTCGATCTCGGTGGGGACGCCGAGACCGGTGAAGTAGTTCTTGAAGACGCTCTCGATCGCGGGGACGTCGTCATAGACGAAGTACCCGGGGTTGGGCGAGCCGATCATGTCGAAGTTGAGATAGGCGGAGATCCGTGAACGCTCGGCCGCCGGAAGGTTGTTGACATGGAACCGGGATCCGACCAGTCCCAGCTCCTCCGCGCCCCACCAGGCGAAACGGAGGTGCTTGGTGGGCTGGAGCTGGGCCCGGGAGACGGCCAGCGCGGTCTCCAGGACCCCCGCCGAGCCGGTCGCGTTGTCGTTGATCCCCGCGCCGGCGGAGACCGAGTCGAGATGGGCGCCGGCCATCAGGACCTGGTTCGGGTCACCGCCCGGCCAGTCGGCTATCAGGTTGTAGCCGATGGCGCCGCTGGCGGTGAACTGCTGGATCGTGGTGGTGAATCCGGCCGCGTCCAGCTTGCCCTTCACATAGTCGAGGGAGGCCCGGTAGCCGGGGCGGCCATGGGCGCGGTTGCCGCCGTTGGCCGAGGCTATCGCCTGGAACTGGGCGAGATGCGCCTTGACATTGGCGAGCGGTATATCGGGGGCGGCGAGGGCCTGCACGGACGAGGTGCCGGTGGTGGCCGGTGCGGTCCCGGGGGCGGCCGGGACGGTGCCGGGGGCGGCGGGCGCGGCTGTGACGGCCGGCGCGGCCGTGCCCAGCAGACCCGCCAGGGCCATGACAACGACGGCCGTGCGCCGGGGGGCGGCGAGCTTCATTCGGGGGCTCCGTATTTCCGTGTGGGGACAGGACGGAAGAGCGCGATGCCCTCGGAACGGCGGATTCCGAGGCGTTGAAGCGACGGTGCGGCGGTGCGGTTCGACGGTGCGGTACGACGGTACGACGGTGCGGTGGTTCGATACGGCACGGAGTGCCGCCAAGGGCCCTGAAGGCCCGGGGTGGAGGGCGGCAGGTGCACGGAGTGCGCGGTGCGTCCCCAGAGTTCAGCGAGACTTCGCTCCACCGTCAAGGGCGGAAACCGGTCAGTTACGTTCGGATAGAGGACGGCGGGGTCCTCGCCGGGGTACGGCCATGACCCCACCGGGGTACGGAGTGCGGGCGGGGCGCGGTACGGCCGGGTTGCCTCCGTGCCGTACGCGCGCCCCGCCCGGACCGCCCCCGGGTACGCCCCCGGACCGGGGCCGAGGGCTCACTCCACGCAGAACTCGTTCCCCTCCGGGTCGGCCATCGTCGTCCAGCTGCCCCCGTGCTGCTCCTGTCGGTAGAGCACCTTCGCGCCCAGCCCCTCCAGCCGGGCCACCTCCGCCTCGCGGCGCTCCGGCCCGGGGTGCACATCGATGTGCAGCCGGTTCTTGGTGGACTTGGCCTCCGGAACGCGCTGGAAGAGCAGCCGTCGGCCGAGCCCCACACCCTTCTCGTCGACCGGGTCGTCCGGATGCCGGACGGCGGCGAAATCGCGCCAGACCTCGCGCCCGTACGCCTCGGTGGTCTGACCCTCCGGCAGATACCCCTGCTCCTTGAGGCGTCCGATGAGGGCGCTGTGGTCCTCGACCTCATAGCCGAGGGCCCGGGCCCAGAAGTCGGCCTGGGCGATGGGGTCCCCGGCGTCGATGGTGAGTTTCCAGTGCAAGGTCATGAAACCAGTTATAGTGGTTACATGAAGGATGCAGCAAGCGGAAAGGCCGTACGGGGCGCGGATGGCGCACGGGGGCTGGTGCTGCGTCCCGGGGACGGCCAGAGCTTCCGTTTCGACCCCGGGGCGCTCTGTCTTGAGCTGCTGCTCACCGGGGGGCCGGGGGAGCTGGCGAAGTGGGAGTCGCTGCACACCCCCGCCGATCTGGTGGCCTGGGCGGAGCTCAGCCGGCTGCCGGCGGGGCTCGAACCGGTGGTGACCCCTGGGGAGCTGGCGGACGCCCGGCGGCTCCGGGACGCCCTGCTGCGGATCACCCGCGCCCGGGTGAGCGGCCGGGAGCTGCCCGTCGCCGATCTGGCCGTGGTCAACGAGGCGGCGGCCCGGCCCTCGCCCGTCCCCCGTCTCACCCCGTCGGGCGGGCGCGACTGGGTGTCCGGGGTCGACGGCTCACAGCTGCTGTCGGCGGTGGCGCGCGACGCGGTGGAGCTGTTCGGTGGCCCCTACGCGGAACGGGTACGGGAGTGCGGTGCCGACGACTGCGGGCTGCTCTTCGTGGACACCTCGCGGCCGGGGCGGCGGCGCTGGTGCTCGATGGAGCGGTGCGGCAACCGTCACAAGGTCCGCGCGCACCGGGCCCGTCCGGAGGAGCCTCAGTCGCAGGAGTCCCGGGCGTCATAGGCGGCCCGTGCCGCCGCGATCTCGTTCTGGTGCTCCTCGGTCCAGGTCACCAGCGAGCGGATCGTGGTGTGCAGCGTGCAGCCGAGCGGCGTCAGCGCGTACTCCACCCGGGGCGGTACCACCGGATGCACCGTCCGGGTCACCAGCCCGTCCCGCTCCAGCTGGCGCAGGGTCACCGTCAGCATCCGCTGGCTGATGCCGTCGATCTCCCGGCGCAGCTCGGTGAAGCGCAGCACCCGGCTGTCGAGCAGGGCGATGACCAGCAGCGACCACTTGTCCGCCACCCGGTCGAGGATCTGCCGGACCTCGCATCCCTCGCGGGTGTCCCACTGGAACGGGTCCGGATCCCCGGCGTCGGGGAAGTCGGTCACCGCAGGGTGCCTCGGTGACTTCGAAGTGCCTACTTCCATGACAGGCCATGCTGCCCCAGGATCGAGACGGTTACAAGAGAGAACCGGCCCCATGGGAAGTAACCGAGCCGGCGCGTCTCCGCGCTCCGCTCCCGCCCCGGGCCCGTCTCCTTCCCCCGCCCCTGCCGTGTGCCGTCGTCGTGGAGTCGTCATGTCCGCACATCCGCTGCCCCCGTCCCCACCCTCCCCGCCCTCCGGTACCGCCGCCCTCTCGGGACGCGCCTGGGCCCTGCTGCTCGTGCTCTGCGGCGCGGTCTTCCTGGAGGGCATCGATGTCGCCATGCTCGCCGTCGCCGTCCCGGAGATCCGCGCCGACCTCGGCCTGTCCACCGGCACGGCGGCCTGGGTGGTCAGTGCGTATGTCATCGGGTACGCGGGTTTCACCCTGCTCGGCGGCCGGGCCGCCGATCTGCTGGGCCGCCGCCGGATGTTCCTCGCCTGGCTCGTCGTCTTCCTGGTCTTCTCCGCCCTCGGCGGGCTGGCGACCGAGGGCTGGATGCTGATCGTCTCCCGCTTTGTCACCGGGGTGGCCTCCGCGTTCATGACCCCCGCCGCACTGTCGGTGATCACGACCTCCTATCCGCAGGGCCCGCCGCGCAACAGGGCACTGATGATCTACGCCGGTACCTCCGCCGGCGGGTTCTCGCTCGGGCTGGTCATCGGCGGGCTGCTCACCCAGTTCGGCTGGCGCTGGGTCTTCTTCGCACCGGTGCTGCTGGGCGGGGTGATCCTGGTGGCCGCCGTCCGGCTGGTCCCCCATGACCGGGAGCCCATGCGGACGAGCGGCTTCGACCTCGCGGGCGCGGCCACGGCGGCGGGGGCGATGCTGCTGCTGACGTACGGGATCGTGCGCCTGGAACACGGCCTCGCAGGCTGGGCCCTCACCCTGGCGGCGGTCGGCGCGGGGCTGCTGCTGGTGGGCGTCTTCGTCCTGGTGGAACGGAGGGTCCCGGCCCCGCTGGTCCGGCTCGCCCTGCTCCGCCGGGCTCCGCTGGTCCGGGCGGACCTGGGCGCGCTGCTGCTCTTCGGGGCCTTCTTCGGCTTCCAGTTCATGCTCACCCTCTACCTCCAGGAGCTGCGCGGCTGGAGTTCCCTGGAGACCTCGCTCGCGCTGCTGCTGATGGGGATCGACGTGGTGCTCGCACCGACCGTCACCCCGCTGCTCGTCAACCGGTACGGCCATGGCCGGGTGATCGTCTGGGGCTTCGTCCTGGCGGCCCTCGCGTATCTGCTCTTCCTGCCGCTCGGCGCGGACTGGAGCTACGCCATGATGGTGCCGTCGCTGCTGTTCCTGGGGGTCTCCTTCGGTCTGGCGTACGGGCCGCTGACCATCGCGGCGACGGACGGTGTCGACCCCGGCGAGCAGGGGCTCGCGGGCGGGCTGCTCCAGACCGCGACCCAGTTCGGCGCGGCGGTCGGGGTCGCTTCGGTGACGGCGGTGCACGGCCTCGCGGGCACCGGTCTGGACGCCTTCCGGGCGGCGCTGGTGGTCCCGGCGGTGCTGGCGCTGATGGGCCTGGCGCTCGCCCTCCCCGGCCGGAACGGCGGAAAGCCCCGTACCGCGATACCCACCGGTCCCGTCGGCTCCCGGTCGGAGCCCGCCCCGCTGATCCTCTGAACTACCGGTCCGCCGAGCCGCTCGACGCGTGTCCTTTTCGGCCGGGATGCGAGGAAGGTCACGCGGGCGGCGGGTCGCCGGGACCGTACCGTGGGGCCATGGAGATGTCGCACCCCGCCGGCGGGCCGGCCTCCGACTGCCCGCTGGTCGGGGTGGTCGCGGCCTATCTGCCCCGGCTCTCGGAGTTCGCCTTCGAGCCGGGGCTCGTCGCCGCCGTGGACCAGCACGCCGCCGCCGTACGGGACGCCCTGATCCCCGTACCCCGGCGGCCCCTGAAGCTGCTCCCGGAGCCGGACACGGGGACGCCGCCCCGGGAGCCGGACGCGGGGAGCCGTGTGCGCCGGGAGGATCTGGCCGACTATGTGCTCGGCTTCACCGACTGGCTCACCGAGACGGACTGGTCCGAGCCGGTGGGACACGACTTCGCGACACTGCGGCTGACGGCGGTCTGCTGGCTGGTCCGGGAGTACGACCTGCTCTCCGCCTGAAGCCACGCCCACGCCCACGCCCGCGCCCGCGCATCAACGCGGGACCGGGGCCCCGGCCGTCCTCCCGGCCGGGGCCCCGGTGTACAGGGGTGTTCACATGGGGTCGATGTTCTCGCGGCCCTCCGCGCCCGGGTCCGTGCGCCGCCCGCCCGTCGTCCGCCCGCCCGCCGTCCGGGCGCCGGGGGCGGGCTGTCCCGCCTGGGCGTCCGCCCGGCCCTGCTGATAGGCGCTGATACGGTCCCGTGCCCCGGTCGACTCCTGCTCGGCGCGGGTCAGCCAGCCCTCCCAGCGCTGCCGCATCGGGCCGATGAGGCCACCGCCGACACCGACGATCAGGATGCCCGCGACCGTGCCGAGCACGGCGGCCAGCAGCGGCCCGGTGATCGCGGTCGCGATCCCCGCCTGGCCCAGCGCCGCGATCACCCCGAGGGCCACGATGAACGCCCAGGCCACGGTGGCCAGCACCTTGCCGTACGAGAGCCCGCCGAGCGCCGCTTGGATGATGTCCCGTACCGCGCGGGCGATGGCCATCGCGACCACCACGATCACCAGCGCGACGATCGCGCGCGGCAGCCAGGCGACCACGGCGGTGATCAGGTGGCTGATCGGGTTGGGTCCGAAGGCCCCGAAGGCCAGTTGCAGCACGATCAGCAGCAGCCCGTAATAGATGATCTTGGTGACGATCCCGGTGGCGTCGTACTTGGAGCCCCGCAGGGTGTTCGCGATGCCGCTGCGCTCCGCGAGGCGTTCGGTGCCGACGCGGCGCAGCAGCCGGTCCACGACCCGGGCTATCAGCTTGGCGATCAGCCAGCCGATGATCAGGATGGCCAGGAACGCGATGAACTTGGGAATGAACTGGGCCACCGCGGACCAGGCGTCGGTGAAGCCCTGACTGAAGTCGACCGAGAGGGCGAGGGACTGGGACATGGGGTGCTCACTCCGTCCGCTGACCGGGTCCCGATCGCCGGGGCCTCGACTTCGGTCGTAACACCGGCGGGGCGGGGGGTGCCTGTGCCCAGGGCCGGGAATGGGCCGATGGAGTGGTAATCAGCGGTCGGCGGTGTCCCCGGCGGTCCGGGGTGTGGGGTCAGGGGGAGCGCTCGCCCGCGGCGCGCTCCGGGGCGGGGGCCGGGGCCGGGGTGGCCTCCACGGGGAGCACGGGAGCGGCCTCCGGGGGGAGCGCCGGGGCGGCCTCCGGCGGGAGCGCCTCGGTGGCGAGCCGGGCCGCCGTGACCCTGTTCCTCCGGGCCGTCCGCAGCGCGTCCCAGGTCAGCACGGTCAGCGCCAGCCACACCAGGCCGAAGCCGACCCAGCGCTCCGGCGGCATCGCCTCCTTGAAGTACAGGACCCCCAGCAGGAACTGGAACGTCGGGGCCAGGTACTGGAGCAGCCCCAGGGTGGAGAGCGGCACCCGTATCGCCGCCGCGCCGAAGCAGACCAGCGGGACCGCCGTCACCAGCCCGGTCAGCACCAGCAGCGCGGCGTGGCCCGCGCCCTCGGTGCCGAAGGTCGCCTCGCCCCGGGAGGCCAGCCAGAGCTGGAAGGCCAGCGCGGGCAGGAAGAGCACCGCGGTCTCCGCCGCCAGCGACTCCAGGCCGCCGATGTTCGCCTTCTTCTTCACCAGGCCGTAGACGGCGAAGGAGCAGGCCAGCACCAGCGAGATCCAGGGCGGCCGGCCGTAGCCGATCGCCAGCACCAGGACGGCGAGCAGACCCGTACCGACCGCCGCCCACTGCATCGGCCGCAGCCGTTCCTTCAGCAGCAGGACGCCCATGGCTATGGTCACCAGTGGGTTGATGAAGTAGCCGAGGGACGCCTCGACGACCCGTTCGGTGTTGACCGACCAGATGTAGAGGCCCCAGTTGATGGTGATCACCACGGCGGCGACGGTGAGCAGCGCGAGCTGGCGGGGGCTGGCGAGCAGGTCCTTCGCCCACTGGATGCGCCGCAGGACGAGCAGCGCGGCGGCGACGAACACCAGCGACCAGAGCATCCGCTGGGCCAGGATCTCCAGGGCGCCCGAGGGCTTGAGCAGGGGCCAGAAGAGGGGGACGATCCCCCACATCCCATAGGCGCCGAGTCCGTAGAGCAGTCCCGCCCGCTGTTCGCCGTCCGGCCTCACGGGGGCCTCCTGTCCTGAGCGTGCCAAGGCTCCGAAGGTACGCGCCGGGAAGCCGGGGTGTCATACCCGTATCGCATGACGGTACTGGCATGACGACGCGTGGCGTACCCGGCCCGGAGGCGGCGGGAACCAGCCGGTCGTACCGGGCGTCACAGCAGTCGCTCACCGAGTGGCCGAGGTGCGCATGGACCGGGGGGACCGGGCCGCCGCCGGAGACTGCCGGGGCGGGGCCCGCCGAACGTCGTGACTCTGGGGGAACGTGTGGTGGGGCGAGCATGACGCACACATACGGGAGGACGCTGCGGGCCGCGTCCGCCGTGTTGGCGGGGGCGCTGCTGTGGACGGGCTGCGCGGGGTCCGGGGCGCCGGGCGGGGGTGCTGACTCCGTATCCGGTGGCGGTGACTCCGTATCCGGGAGCGGTACGGGGGATACGGGGGGTACGGGGAAACTCGCGGCGGAGGAGGCGGCGGCGGCGGTGGCCGGCGCCCCGGCGACACGGGGAACCGGTTTCGAGCCCGACCCGGAGCGTCTGCCGAGGACGGCGGCGCAGGCCCGGAAGCTGGCCGGGGAGATCGTCGCCGGGCCCGAACTGTGGGGCGCGGACTTTGTGGAGCGGAGCCCCCGTCTGAGCCCGCCGGGGTACTGGCCGGTCCTGGACGAGGGGTGCGGCTGGCGCGGCGGCACCCTGCCGGACACGGTGCTCGCCAGTGTCACCGCCCACAGCGAGCTGCCCGCGGGGGGCGGCAAGGGGCCGGTCCGGGTCGCCGCCACGGTCACCGTGCACCGGGATGTCCGGGCCGCGGACTGGGAGATGGCCGGGACGCTGGAGGAGGCGCTGCGGTGCCCCGCGCAGAAGCTGCGGGAGGGGGAGAGGGTCAGCGGGCTGAGCTCCATCGGCGAGGAGACGTATACCGACGCCGATGACTCCCTGGGGGAGATCGGCGTCTTCACGACCGACGAGTTCCCCGGGAAGCACGGCTACGGGTGGTTCCAGTCCCGGGTGGGGCAGATCACGGTGGCGGCGGTCGCCAAGGGGGCGAAGGGCCACAGCGGGGAGTCCCTTCGCCTGGCCCAGGCGAAGGCCCTGTCCGGGATGGTCGTCCGCCTGGAGCGCCGGTTGGAGGCCCGCCGATGAGCGACCCCGTGGACCCGCACGCCGAGCCTCCCGGGGACCCGCGCGTCGAGTCTTCCGATGACCCACGTGTCGGGCCTTCCGAGGGCCCTCGTGACGCCCCGGCTCCCGCCGACTCCCCGGCCCCCGCCGACTCCCCGGGGCCGGACGCCATGGACGCGGTGCCGCCCGGCTTCGGGCCTCCGCTGTCCGGCGGTCCCCAGGGATTCGGCCCGCCGACGCCCGCCCCGGGGCCCGCCGGAGCGGTTTCGCAGGGGCCGGGCGGGGGCAGGGTGTCCCCGTCCGGGCTGGGGCGGCTGGTCGCCGGGGACCCCTCCGCCGTCGCCGGGTACCGACTGCTCGGACGGCTCGGCGCGGGCGGCATGGGCGTCGTCTACCTGGGCCGTACCGCCACCGGCGAACTCGCCGCCGTCAAGGTCACCCACGCCGACCAGCGCGAGGACCCCGACTTCCGGGCCCGCTTCCGCCGCGAGGTCGAGGCCGCCCGCCGGGTCGACAGCCCCTGGGCCGTACCCGTCACCGCCGCCGACCCGGAGGCGCCCGAGCCCTGGCTCGCCACCGCCTTCGTCCCCGGCCCCTCCCTCGCGGAGGCCGTCGCCGCCCATGGCCCGCTGCCCCCGCGCAGCGCCCGCATCCTCGGGGTCGCCCTCGCCCGGGCGCTCGCCGCCGTCCACCGGGCCGGGCTGGTCCACCGGGACGTCAAGCCCGGCAATGTGCTGCTCGCCGTGGACGGCCCCCGGCTGATCGACTTCGGGATCGCCCGCACCTCCGACGCCACCGCGCTGACCTCCACCGACATGGTCGTCGGCACCCCCGGCTTCCTCGCCCCCGAACAGGCCGAGGCCCGGGGCCCGGAGATCGGCCCGCCGAGCGATGTCTTCGCCCTGGGCTGTCTGCTGGCGTACACCGTCACCGGACGGCTCCCCTTCGGCCGGGGCGCGGTCGACGCCCTGCTCTACCGCACCGTCCACGACGAACCCGACCTCGCCGGGATCGAGCCCGGCCTCGCCGCCCTGCTGCGGGAGTGCCTCGCCAAGGACCCCGCACTGCGGCCCACCGCCGACGCCCTCGCCGAGCTGCTCGCCGAGGACGCCCCCGGGCGCCGCGCCGACTGGCTACCGCCCGCCGTCGTCCACACCATCGCCGAGCGCTCGGCGCGGATGCTGGCCCTGCCGGACATCGAAGCCACCGCCGCGCCCGCCGCCCCGGCGGAACCCCCCGTACCGGAGGCAGAGCCGTCGCCCGGCCGCCGGCGGCTGCTGCTGGCGGCCGGGGGCGCGCTCCTCACCGCCGGTACCGGAATCGGCCTCTGGGCCGGGCTGCGCGACAACGGCGGCCGGAGCCCCGGCGGCCCCCGGCGCCCCCGGGTCGTCATCGGCGTCCAGGCCGACCTCTCCGGCCCCCGGCGCGCCATCGGTCGCGAACAGGAACGCGGCGCCCGCCTCGCCCTCGCCGCGTACGAGACCCGTACCGTCAAACCCTTCGAGCTGGCGATCCGCGTCGCCGACGACGCGGGCGACCGGGAGAAGGCGCTCACCGCCGCCCGCCGGATGGCCGAGGACAAGGCCGTCGCCGCCGTGCTCGGCTCCACCGGCGACTACACCACCCAGCGCGCGCTCCCCGTCTACGAGGAGGCGCTGCTGCCGCTGATGTCGGTCTCCGCCGGGTACAACGTGCTCACCACGAAGGAGAGCGAGTCCTTCATCCGGGTCGTCCCGGACCATGTGATCGTGGCGATCCAGCTGACCTGGTTCCTCCAGTCGTACTACCGCGAGAAGAAGACCGGAACCGCCCGCCCCGGACTGCTGATGGACCGGACCGACGACTCCTACGCCTGGCAGCAGGTGCACATCGCCAACTTTGTCCTGGGGGAACAACTCGGCCATCGCCCCCACCCCCGGGTGGTGCCCGCCGCCGTCGGCGCCGCCGGCTCCGTCATCGACAGCATGCTGGCCGAACGCATCGACGCCTATGTGCACGCGGGCCCCGCGAAGTCCGCCGCCCAGGCCGCCCGGGAGCTGCGCGACCGGGGCTTCCAGGGCCCCCGCCTCGCCGGCCCGCACACGCTGAGCGCGGAGTTCCTGCGGCTCGCGGGCGACGCCGCCGAGGGCTGGGTCGTCGCCGCTCCCGTCGGCGACCCGGCCCGGCGCCCCGGTGCCGCCGCGAAGGCGTTCGTCGCCGCGTACCGCACCGCCTACCAAGGGGCCCCCGGCCACTACGCCGCCGAGGCGTACGACGCCGTCACCATGATGATCGCCGAGATGGTGAAGGAGGCCCGGGGCGCCGCCCGCCCGGACCGCCGCAACCTCTGCGCCGCGCTGCGCGCCCGCCGCCACCGGGGCGTCATGGGCGACTATGTCTTCGACCCGGAGAAGGGGTTCCGCAAGGGGTGGGGCACCAGCCTCCACATGGTCAGGAACGGCCGCTTCCAGTTCATGTCGGAGGCACCGACCCGGAGCCCCGGCCGGAGCGGGGGCTGACGGATGGATCCACTGAGAACCGGGGACCCCGCCACGATCGCCGGGTTCCGGCTGGTCGGACGGCTGGGCGCGGGCGGCATGGGCGTGGTCTATCTGGCCCGTACCCCCGGCGGCGCGCTGGCCGCGCTCAAGGTCATCCGCGCCGAGCACGCCGCCGACCCCGGCTTCCGGGCCCGGTTCCGGCGGGAGGCCGAGAGCGCCCGGCGGATCACCGGACCCTGGGTGGTCCGGGTCACCGGCGCCGACCCGGAGGCGTCCGAACCCTGGCTGGCCACGGAGTTCGTCCCCGGCCCCTCGCTGGTGGAGGCGGTCGCGGCCGAGGGGCCCCTGCCCGAGACGGCGGTACGGGTCCTCGGCGGCCGGCTCGCCGAGGCGCTGACCGCCGTCCACCGGGCCGGGCTGGTCCACCGGGACGTCAAACCGGGCAATGTGCTGCTCGCCCTCGACGGCCCCCGGCTGATCGACTTCGGGATCGCCCGCTCCGCCGGGGCGACCGCGCTCACCGCGACCGACGCCATGATCGGCTCACCGGGCTATCTCTCGCCCGAACAGGCCCGACCGGCCGGGGCGGCGGGCATCGGCCCGGCGAGCGATGTCTTCTCGCTGGGGTGTGTGCTGGCGTACGCGTCCACCGGTCGGCGGCCCTTCGGTACGGGGACGGTCGCCGCCGTCGTCTTCCGCACCGTCCATGAGGAACCCGATCTGGAGGGGATCCGGCCGGGGCTCCTTGAGGTGATCCGCTCCTGTCTGGCCAAGGATCCGGCGCTGCGGCCCACCACCGGGGAGCTGGGCGCGGCGCTCGCCGATCCCCGGACCGGCGCCCCGGCGGCGGGCTCGGACCCGGTGGACGGCTGGCTGCCCGCCGGGCTTCCGGCACTGATCGCCGAGCGTTCGGCACGGGTGCTGGAGCTGCCCGTACCGGAGCCCACGGTCGTACCGCTCCCTCGGACGCCACAAGCGGAAGGGGAAGCGGAACCGGGCCCAGGGGAGCGGCCGGGGCCGTCGCGCCGGCTGCTCGTCCTGGGCTCGGCGGCCGCCGTGGCCGGTGCGGGCGGGTTCACCACCTGGCTGGTCACCCGCCCCTCCGGCGACGGTTCCACGGACGGGACGGATGGGACGGACGGGGTCGGGGGGACCGCTCGCCCCCGCCATGTCCTCGGCCTCCAGACCGACCTCAGCGGCCCCCGGGCGGCGGACGGACGGGCCCAGCATCGTGGTGCCCAGCTCGCGGTCGCCGCCTTCAACGCCGACCCGAACCGCCCCTTCGACCTGTCGTTGAAGGTCGTGGACGACCGGGGTGACATCGGCCGGGCCCGTTCGGTGGTCCAGGAGTTCGGGGCGGACTCCCGGGTGCTCGCGGTGGCCGGGCTGACCACCCGGGCCATCGCCGACGCCGTACGGCCGGGCTATCTGGAACTGAGCCTTCCGCTGCTGACCTTCTCCTTCGCCTCCGCCGCCGAGGTGGCCAACCTCGCCCGCCGGGGTACGTTCGAACTCCGCGTCCAGGACTCGTTCCTGAGCGAGGCGTTGCGCGCGTACTTCCAGCGGGCCGGCGTCGAGCGGCTCACCGTGGTGGAGGACCGCGCGGCCGGCGATCTGACCTGGGAGATCGTCAAAGGGCTGCGGGAAACCCCGCCCGCGTCGGGGGTGCCCGACTGGACCACGGTCGCCGCCGACAGCGAGGACTTCGGCCCGGCGGCGCGGGCGGTACGGGCGGCCCGCGCCCAGGCGGTGCTGTACGTGGGGTTCTCCCCGGCCCGCGCGGCCCTGCTCGCCCTCGCCCTGCGGAAGGCGGGCCATACGGGGCTCTGCGGAGCCCTCGGCCCGGTGCTGGAACCGGAGTTCCTGCAACGGGCCGGTGACGCGGCCGAGGGCTGGATCCTCGGCGCCGCCTTCGCCGACCCGGCGAAGCTGACCGGCGCGGCGGCGAAGGCGTTCACCGCCGCCTATCGCGCACGCTGGAAGGTCTCCCCACCCGAGCGGTACGCCGCCGAGACCTTTGACGCGGTGGGCTTCGCCGCCCAGGGGATACGGGAGCTGGACACCCCCCGGCCCCGGCGGTCCTCGCTGATGACGAGGTTGCGGAAGGTCCGCCACCGGGGGATGGTGCGGACCCTGGCGTTCCGGCAGGAGACCGAGCTGCTGGACGAAAGACTCGGGGGCGTATACACCTATCGGGTGGAGGGCGGCCGGGCCCGCTTCCTCGGCCCGTACCGCACGGTGGTGCCCCCGGCCTCCGACCGGCTCTGACCGCCGGTCCCGCGCCACCGCGCCACCCGCCCGGTGTGGACCCGCCATGGTCCCCGCCGGGCCCCGAGCCCCGTCCCCACGGTGGCCCGCCGTCCATGGCCCGGCCCGCTCACCGGGCCGTGGACGGCGGGGAATACAGGGGAGTACAGGGGACAGCGGGGCGGTGTCAGCCCACGACCGTCCAGGTGTCGTTGCCCGCGAGCAGCGCCCCCAGATCGCCCTTGCCGCGCTCGATCGCACCGTCCACCTGGTCCGCCATCTGGTCGTCGTAGACCGGTCGCTTTACGTCGCGGAGGATGCCGATGGGGGTGTGGTGGAGGGTGTCGGGGTCGGCGAGGCGGGAGAGGGCGAAGGCGGTGGTGGGGGAGGGGTGGTGGGCGT
>NZ_JBEPCY010000030.1:0-94650 GCF_040299965.1 Streptomyces sp. NPDC000594
GAAGCTAAGCCTTTCAGCGCCGATGGTACTGCAGGGGGGACCCTGTGGGAGAGTAGGACGCCGCCGAACAAATTTTGGGCCCCGGCCCCGATACCTTGAATGGTGTCGGGGCCGGGGCTATTTTGCGTTCCAGACCCTTCAGGATCCTCCCGGAAGGCGCGGAACCCGAGTCGGAACCAGCGTCGGAATCCGAGGCCGACAGGGGGCGCCGGCGCTTCCCCCTGTCCGGAGGTGTCCTCGACGGACGGTAGGGTCGGGGGGAGTCATCGGCACGTTACACATATGGAGGCCCCCGGGTGGAGGTCCAGGAGACCCGCGTTCAGACGGACCGGGTCCTCACCATCCCCAACATCCTCAGCATGGCACGCCTTCTCGGTGTGCCCCTCTTCCTGTGGCTGATTCTCCGCCCGGTCTTCGGTGGCCCGAGCAGCGACGGCTGGGCCGTGCTGGTGCTGATGCTGAGTGGGATCACCGACTATCTCGACGGCAAGCTGGCCCGTCGCTGGAATCAGATCAGCAGTCTGGGCAGACTCCTCGATCCCGCCGCCGACCGGTTGTACATTCTGTCGACCCTGGTGGGGCTCACCTGGCGGGAGATCCTTCCGCTCTGGCTCACCGCGGCGCTATTGGCGCGAGAAGTGATGCTGCTGGTGATGGTGTGGATCCTCCGCCGTCATGGTTATCCTCCGCCCCAGGTGAACTTCCTCGGCAAGGCCGCGACCTTCAACCTGATGTGTGCCTTCCCCTTGATGCTGCTCGGTGACGGAAGCGGGTGGCTCGCGTCACTCGCTGCTATTTTCGGATGGGCTTTCGCCGGATGGGGTACAACTCTGTATTGGTGGGCAGGGATCCTCTATGTGGTCCAGGTCCGCCGTCTCGTCAAGGCGGACGCAGCGGCCGATTGACCTCGTCGATGCGGAGCCGTGCAGCGTAGCCGGCTCGCATGACGCCAGAGGGCCTCCGAGGACGAGCGAGGTCGGCTGACCGTCGTCTCTCAAGGAGGACGCTTCCGACATGAAGGCCGTCGTGATGGCCGGTGGCGAAGGAACCCGACTTCGCCCCATGACGTCGAGCATGCCCAAGCCGCTCCTGCCGGTGGTGAACCGGCCGATCATGGAGCATGTGCTGCGGTTGCTCAAGCGCCATGGGCTCAAGGAAACCGTCGTAACGGTGCAGTTTCTTGCCTCATTGGTCAAGAACTACTTCGGTGACGGCGAAGAGCTGGGAATGGAGCTGACCTACGCCAACGAGGAAAAGCCCCTCGGTACCGCCGGCAGTGTGAAGAACGCCGAGGAGGCGCTGAAGGACGATGCTTTCCTCGTCATCTCGGGTGATGCTCTCACCGACTTCGACCTCACCGATCTGATCTCCTTCCACAAGGAGAAGGGGGCGCTTGTCACCGTCTGTCTGACCCGGGTGCCCAATCCCCTGGAATTCGGCATCACCATCGTCGACGAGGCCGGCAAGGTGGAGCGCTTCCTGGAGAAGCCGACCTGGGGCCAGGTCTTCTCCGACACCGTGAACACCGGCATCTATGTCATGGAGCCCGAGGTCTTCGACTATGTCGAGCCGGATGTTCCCGTCGACTGGTCCGGGGATGTCTTCCCTCAGCTGATGAAGGAGGGCAAGCCGATCTACGGCTATGTCGCCGAGGGCTACTGGGAGGACGTGGGCACCCACGAGAGCTATGTGAAGGCCCAGGCGGATGTCCTGGAGGGCAAGGTCGACGTCGAGATCGACGGCTTCGAGATCTCACCCGGGGTGTGGGTCGCCGAAGGCGCCGAGGTCCACCCCGACGCCGTACTGCGCGGACCGCTCTACATCGGCGACTACGCCAAGGTGGAGGCCAACGCGGAGCTGCGTGAGCACACCGTCGTCGGGTCGAACGTCGTCGTCAAGAACGGTGCCTTCCTCCACCGGGCCGTCGTGCACGACAACGTCTACATCGGCGAGCACTCCAATCTGCGCGGCTGTGTGATCGGCAAGAACACCGACATCATGCGCGCGGCCCGGATCGAGGACGGAGCCGTCATCGGGGACGAGTGCCTGATCGGTGAGGAATCGATTGTTCAGGGCAATGTGCGCGTCTATCCGTTCAAGACGATCGAGGCCGGCGCGTTCGTCAACACCTCGGTCATCTGGGAGTCGCGGGGGCAGGCGCATCTCTTCGGCACCCGGGGGGTCTCCGGGATCCTCAATGTGGAGATCACCCCGGAGCTGGCGGTACGGCTCGCCGGGGCGTACGCCACCACGCTGAAGAAGGGGTCCACGGTCACCACGGCGCGTGACCACTCGCGAGGCGCGCGGGCGCTCAAGCGAGCGGTGATCTCCGCCCTCCAGGCGAGCGCCATCGACGTACGGGACCTGGAGAACGTACCGCTGCCGGTGGCCCGTCAGCAGACCGCCCGGGGGAGCGCGGGCGGGATCATGATCCGTACCTCACCCGGGGTGCCCGACAACGTCGACATCATGTTCTTCGACGGACGCGGGGCGGATCTCTCCCAGGCGGGTCAGCGGAAGCTGGACCGGATCTACGCACGGCAGGAGTACCGCCGGGCCTTCCCCGGTGAGATCGGCGATCTGTACTTCCCGGCGAGCGTCTTCGACTCGTACACGGGGTCGCTGCTGCGGAACGTCGACACCACGGGGGTCGCGGACTCCGGTCTCAAGGTCGTCGTGGACGCCTCCAACGGCAGTGCCGGGCTCGTTCTGCCCAGCCTGCTGGGACGGCTGGGTGTGGACGCGCTCACCATCAACCCCGGGCTGGACGAGGCGAGGCCCACCGAGACCGCCGAGACCCGGCGGGCCGGGTTGGTCCGCCTCGGCGAGATCGTGGCCTCGGCACGCGCCGCCTTCGGGGTGCGGTTCGACCCCGTCGGCGAGCGGCTCTCCCTGGTGGACGAGCGTGGCCGGATCATCGAGGACGACCGGGCCCTGCTGGTCCTGCTGGATCTGGTGGCGGCGGAGCGGCGCAGCGGCCGGGTGGCGCTCCCGGTGACCACGACCCGGATCGCCGAGCAGGTGGCGGCGTACCACGGGACCCAGGTGGAGTGGACGACGACCTCGCCCGACGATCTGACCCGGGTCGGCCGCGAGGAGACGACCATCTTCGGCGGGGACGGGCGCGGCGGCTTCATCGTGCCGGAGTTCAGCAGCGTCTTCGACGGTACGGCGGCACTGGTGCGGCTGGTGGGTCTGGTGGCGCGGACTCAGCTCACCGTGAGCCAGATCGACGCCCGTATCCCCCGTGCGCATGTGCTCAGGCGTGATCTGGCCACACCGTGGGCGGTCAAGGGCCTGGTCATGCGCCGGGTGGTGGAGGAGGCCGGGGACCGGCAGGTGGACACCACCGACGGGGTACGGGTGGTGGAGCCCGACGGCCGCTGGGTGATGGTGCTGCCCGATCCTTCGGAGGCCGTCACCCATCTGTGGGCCGAGGGGCCCGATGACGCCTCGGCCCAGGCACTGCTCGACGAGTGGGCCGCGGTGGTCGACAGCGCGGGCCACTGAGGCTGCCGCCGGTGTGCCGGAAGGCTTCGGAACCGATGCTTCCGGCACACCGGTGGGGCCATTCGGCGGTAGCGGCCATGACGTGCGACGATGTGCGGCATGCCGCCGCAGCAGCCCCCCGTTCGGACCACTGGCTCACCGCCGCGACGCCCCGACGCGTCGATGTCGCTGCTGACGAACGTGATGGAGCACGGCCTGGACGAGGGGTACGCCGAGGCGACGGCGCGCCGCCGGGAGAAGGGCGGCCCCCTGCCCCGTACCCTGCGGGCGAAACTCGGTCTGGCGGTGGGTCTGGTGCTGGCCGCGGCGATTGTCACGGTGGGCGCGGCCGAGGCCCGGATATCCGCGCCCGTTCTGGCGAAGGAGCGCGAGGAGCTGATCGACCGGGTCGAGGCGAAGACCGCGCAGGCGGACGAGCTGGCGCGGCGGGTGGACCGGCTCCGGGACGAGGTGGGGGAGCGGCAGCGCAAGGCGCTCAACTCGGCGGGGAGCGACCGGGAGGACCTGGTCGAGCTGCTGGCGGGCGGTACCGAGGTCGAGGGGCCGGGGCTGCGGCTGGTCGTGGACGACGCGGCCGACACCGAGCCGGGGGCCGGTGGTCCCCGGGGGAGCAGCGGTTTCAGTGACACGGGCCGGGTGCGCGACCGTGACATGCAGCGGATCGTCAACGGTCTGTGGGAGTCGGGTGCCGAGGCCGTGGCCATCAATGGGCAGCGGCTGACGGCCCTGTCGGCGATCCGGGCCGCCGGAGACGCCATACTGGTGGACAACAGGCCGCTGGTGCCGCCGTACACGGTGCTTGCGGTGGGGGACGGGAAGAGGCTGGACACGAGGTTCCGCAGCAGTGCCGACGGCCAGTATCTGCGGGTCCTGCGGGAGAATTTCGGCATCCGTTTCACTGTCTCCAGCAAGGACGAGGTGCGTCTGCCGGCTGCCCCGAGCCTGATCGTACGTACAGCGGAGCCGAGGGGCCTCGCCGCCGACCGGAGCGGTGGGCGGGGAGCGGCAGAGACAGGGAAGGGCACATCGTGATCGCCGTACTGGGCCTCGTCATGGGAGTCGTGGCCGGATTGCTGCTGAGGCCCGAGGTGCCCGCGGTGGTCGAGCCCTATCTCCCGATCGCGGTGGTGGCCGCCCTCGACGCCGTCTTCGGCGGGTTGCGGGCGATGCTGGACGGGATCTTCGTGGACAAGGTCTTCGTGGTCTCCTTCCTGTCGAATGTGGTCGTGGCGGCGCTGATCGTGTATCTGGGGGACAAGCTCGGGGTGGGGGCCCAGCTGTCCACGGGTGTGGTCGTGGTGCTGGGTATCCGGATCTTCTCCAACGCCGCCGCCATCCGGCGGCATGTGTTCCGGGCGTGAGCGCGGTGGCGGAGCCGATGAACAGCGACAGCAGCGACAGCAGTGACAGCAACGTCAGCAGCGCCAGCAAGGACAACAGCACCAGCAGCGACAACGGTGGTGACGGCGGCCGGAGCGGCCGGAGCGACGAGGGCGAGCGGAACGACACGGGTGCCGGTACGACCGGTGGGCCGCGGGCGGGGATGACCGGCAGGCAGCGGCTGGTCGCGGGTCTGTGGCCGCCCCGGGTGACCCGGGCCCAACTGACCGTGGCGGCGCTGCTGTTCGTCCTCGGTCTGGGTCTCGCGATCCAGGTGCGCTCCACGAGCGACAACAGCGCCCTGCGCGGTGCGCGCCAGGAGGACCTGGTGCGGATCCTGGACGAGCTGGACCACCGCACGGAGCGGCTGGAGGACGAGCGGCAGCGGCTGGCCGAGCAGCGGACGGAGCTGGAGAACAGTTCCGACCAGGCCGAGGAGGCGCGCAAGCAGACCCGGCTGAAGGAGCGGCAGCTGGGTGTCCTCGCCGGTACCGTCGGTGCCGAGGGGCCGGGGATCACGCTCACCGTCAAGGACCGCTCCGGCGCGGTCGAGGCGGACATGCTGTTGGACGCCATCCAGGAGTTGCGTGCCGCGGGGGCGGAGGCGATCCAGGTGAATGGTGTCCGGGTGGTCGCCGACAGTTATCTGAGCGGTCTGGAGGGTGCCGTCGAGGTCGACGGGAACCGGATCGGAACGCCCTACATCTTCCAGGTCATCGGTAAGCCGCAGGATCTGGAGCCCGCTCTGAACATCCCGGGCGGAGTGGTGCAGACACTGGAGAAGGAGCAGGCCACCGTGGAGGTGGCCCGCTCGGAGAGGATCGTCGTGGACGCCTTGCGGGCCGAGAAGCGGCCTGACTACGCTCGGTCGTCAGCGCGGTGAAGCGGTCACGGAGCGGGTCCTGTGTGTCGGGGTCCGGGGTCGCGGGGGGTCGGCCCACAGAAGTCGTGCCGCGTGGTGGAAACTGTCTGATGGGTACGGACGTTGTGAGGATGTCCGGGTCGGCAGGTGTGATCAGTCAGGGTTCGTCCTGCCCCACGGGCGGGTCTATTTCGGTCAAGGGGAATCGCCCGTGAAGTTGTTTGCGAAGTTGTTCGGCAAGAGCGCACGCGAGGAAGGCGGCAGCGCCAGGCATCGTGCGCGCGGTCAGGGTCAGGGCCAGGGAGAGGGCCAGAGCGGAGAGCGTCCCCTCTACCGGGACGAGTTCGCTGGTCCGGGCGGTGACATTCCCGGCGCGCGGGGCGCGTCGTCTGTTGACCCTGCCGGTCCCGGCCGCATAGGTTTCGGGGAACCATCGACCTCGGGTGGAGGGTTTGCCCCCGATCCGTATGCGACCAACCCCCACGGGGGGCGGCCGCGGCAGGAGGATCCGTCCATGACGGGTGTGACGGTCTGTACGAGGTGCGGCAACCGCAATCCGCAGACGAGCAAGTTCTGCTCCAACTGCGGTGCGCCCCTGCGGGGCCAGGCGGTTCCGGAGCGGGCCTCGGAGACCACGTCCACGATCTCCATCTCCGGCCTGGAAGCCTATGACTCGGAGGTGACGGGGCAGACCCAGCTGCCGTCGCTGACGCCCGAGGCGCAGGCCGCGGTGGAGGCGCTGCCGCCGGGGTCGGCACTGCTGGTGGTGCGGCGCGGGCCCAATTCGGGCAGCCGCTTCCTGCTGGACTCCGACCTGACCACGGCCGGCCGTCATCCGCAGAGCGACATCTTCCTGGACGATGTGACGGTCTCGCGTCGTCATGTGGAGTTCCGCCGCAGCCCCGACGGCAGCTTCGGGGTGGCCGATGTCGGCAGCCTCAATGGCACCTATGTCAATCGGGAGCCGATCGAGTCGGCCTATCTCAACAACGGTGACGAGGTCCAGATCGGCAAGTACCGGCTGGTCTTCTACGGGAGCCAGCGGGTCGGTTAACCCGTCAGGGAAGGCACATGCGCACACCGACGGGCGGTGCCGGGCACGGCACCGCCACCGCGGGGGAGAGGCTGTCCGGGGCGGAGCGGCTGATGAGTATCGGCACCGTCCTCGGTCAGCTGCGGGCTGAGTTTCCCGAGGTCACGATTTCCAAGATCCGCTTCCTGGAGGCGGAGGGCCTGGTCGAGCCGCGGCGCACCCCCTCCGGGTACCGGAAGTTCACCCAGGAGGATGTGGAGCGCCTCGCTCAGGTGCTGCGGATGCAGCGGGACCACTATCTTCCGCTGAAAGTGATCCGGGAGCATCTGGACGCGGTCGCCCGTGGTGAGCAGGTCCAGCTGCCCGCTCAGGGGTCCCCCAGGGATCAGGTGGCCTCTGGGTCCGGGGCCCGGGAGCCGGCCCCCTGGGAGGCCTTCGGCGAGCCTCGTACGGCCGCTCGGGTGGGCCGTGCGGAGCTGCTGGCCGCGGCCGGGGTGAGCGAGGAGGAGCTGGTCGAGTGGGAGTCGTACGGCCTGCTCGTCCAGGATGCCGCCGGGGCGTTCGACGCGGAGGCGGTGACCCTGGCGAGGCTCGTCGCGGATCTGGGGAGATTCGGTCTGGAACCCCGGCATCTTCGCGCCATGAAGGCCGCCGCCGAGCGGGAGGCCGGATTGGTCGAACAGGTGGTCGCACCCTTGCGGCGGCACCGCAATCCGCAGACCAGGGCCCATGCGGAGGCCACCGCCAAGGAGCTGGCGGAGCTCTCCGTACGGCTGCACGCGACCCTGGTCCAGATGGCTCTGGGAGTGCGTCTGACCTGATCCAGGTCGTGCCCGACTACCCAAAGGGGTCGGGCACGTCCTAGGGTTGCTGTGTGAACGAGCTCGACGTTGTGGGTGTCCGGGTGGAAATGCCCTCCAACCAACCGATCGTGCTCCTGCGTGAAGTGGGAGGCGATCGGTACCTCCCCATTTGGATCGGTCCCGGGGAGGCGACCGCCATTGCCTTCGCCCAGCAGGGCATGGCACCTGCCAGACCGCTGACCCACGATCTCTTCAAGGATGTGCTGGAGGCGGTGGGCCAGGAGCTCACCGAGGTCCGCATCACCGATCTGCGTGAAGGGGTCTTCTACGCGGAGCTGGTCTTCGCCAGCGGGGTCGAGGTGAGCGCGCGGCCGTCCGACGCCATAGCGCTCGCCCTGCGCACCGGTACGCCGATCTTCGGCAGTGACGGGGTGCTCGACGACGCCGGCATCGCGATTCCCGATGAGCAGGAGGACGAGGTGGAGAAGTTCCGCGAGTTCCTCGACCAGATCTCTCCCGAGGACTTCGGTACCAGCAACCAGTGACCGTGCCGGGGTGAGCGGATGGCCGGCGGACGGTCCGGCGGTCACCGGAGGGCCGTCCGGCGGAGGTGAATTCCGCCCATTCGGCCACTGCTTCCCGGATATGGGTCACGTCAAACCACCCTCAGGGTGATTATCACTCGGCGTGCCGAGCGCGGCGATCGTTGACGCACCCCTGGTGACTGCCTACCGTCGAGTCGGGCAGGTCAAGGACGGAGGGTCGGCGTGAGAATCAGCGGCGACGGCGCGGTGGGGGGACCCCTCGGACGAGGGCCGGTGGAGACGGGTCCGTATCCGCTCCCGGAAGGTGCGGCCGACCGGTCCGGACGGTCCGAGCGACAGCTGGACACCGTCGGTTACCGGGGGCCCACGGCCTGTGCGGCGGCGGGTATCACCTATCGGCAGCTCGACTACTGGGCCCGTACCGGCCTGGTCGAACCCAGTGTGCGGGCCGCGCACGGCTCCGGCAGCCAGCGTCTGTACAGCTTCCGCGATGTGGTCGTCCTCAAGATCGTGAAGCGTTTCCTCGACACCGGGGTGGCGCTCCAGAACATCCGCGCCGCCGTCCAGCACCTCAGGGAGCGGGGCTACGCGGATCTGGAGCGGATGACGCTGATGAGCGACGGGGCCACGGTCCACGAGTGCTCCTCGCCCGACGAGGTGGTCGATCTGCTCCAGGGCGGCCAGGGGATCTTCGGGATCGCGGTCGGGGTGGTCTGGCGGGACGTCGAGGCGGCCCTGTCCCAGCTCCACGGCGAGCGGATCGACACCGGCGAGACCCTGATCGGCCACAATCCGGCCGATGAGCTGGCCCGGCGGCGGCAGAACCGCGCGGTCTGAGCCCCCCTCCCGGCGGGCGCGGTCCGGGACCCGCCCGGGGCCGGCGGGGCTCCACTGTCAGTGCGGTGCGGCAGCATCGTAGATGTGAGATCCGTGCCGTCGGTCCTGCATCTGGACATGGACGCCTTCTTCGCCGCCGCGGAGCAGGCGTCCAAGCCCAGCCTGCGCGGAAAGCCCGTGGTCGTCGGAGGGCTCGGACCCCGGGGGGTGGTCGCCACCGCCTCCTATGAGGCACGCCGTTTCGGGGTGCACTCGGCGATGCCCATGGCCCAGGCCCGGCGCCTCGCGCCGAACGCGGCGTATCTGGTCCCCCGCTTCGCCTTCTACCGGGGGATCAGCGAGCAGGTGATGGGGCTGCTGCGGGAGCTGTCACCGCTGGTGGAGCCGTTGAGCCTGGATGAGGCGTTTGTGGATCTGGAGGCCGTGGCGGGTGGCGTCGACGGCCCGGAGGGGGCCCGCCGCACCGGTGAGCGGCTGCGCGCCGACATCCTGGCCGTCACCGGGCTCACCGGTTCCGTCGGGCTCGCCGGATCCAAGATGCTGGCGAAGATCGCCTCCGAGCAGGCCAAGCCCGACGGCCTGGTGCTGATCGAGCCGGGCACCGAGCGGGAGCTGCTGGGGCCGCTGCCGGTGCGCACCCTGCCCGGGGTCGGCCCGGCCACCGGTGAGCATCTGCGGCGGGCCGGCATGACGACCTGCGCGGAGCTGGCCGAGGCGGGCGAGGACGAGCTGGTGCGGCTGCTGGGCAGGGCCCATGGAGCCGCGCTGTACCGGATGGCGCTCGGCCATGACGACCGTCCGGTGGTCGCCGAGCGGGACACCAAGTCGGTGTCGGTGGAGGACACCTTCGATGTGGATCTGCATGACCGGGTCAGGATCCGGGTCGAGGTGGAGCGGCTGGCCGACCGCTGCACCGCGCGGCTGCGCGCCTCGGGCCACTCCGGGCGCACCATCGTGCTGAAGGTGCGGCGGTACGACTTCTCCACGCTGACCCGTTCGGAGACGCTGCGGGGGCCGACGGACGATTCCGCGGTGGTGCGGGAGGCGGCGGCGCGGCTGCTGGAGTCGGTGGACACCACCGGCGGTGTACGGCTGCTCGGGGTGGGGGTGTCCGGGCTCGCCGACTACACCCAGGAGGATCTGTTCGCCCAGGCGGCGGCAGCGGCGGCGGGCCGGGCGGTGGCCGAGGGGACGGGGGAGGCGGGGAAGATGGGGGAGGCCGAGCAGGCCACCGGGGCGGCGCCGAGCGCCCCCGCGGCTCCGGCCGCCCCCGTCGAGCGGCAGTGGCAGCCCGGGCACGATGTCCGCCACGGCCGGTACGGGCCGGGCTGGGTGCAGGGCAGCGGCGTGGGCCGGGTCACCGTGCGCTTCGAGCGGCCCGATTCGCCGCCGGGCCGGGTGCGCACCTTCCGTACCGACGATCCGGAGCTGGTGCCGTCCGATCCACTGCCGCTGGTCATGGTGGTGGGGCCGCTGCCCCAGCCGGAGCCGGAGCCAAAGCCGGAGTCCGAGCCGTCGGTGGTGGGGCGTCCGGCGGGCGGGGCCGGCCCGGGAGGTCAGTCGCCGCCCGAGGGAGCCGGGCTCTCTGTGTCACCCACCACCCGCCCGGCGTCTCCCACCACCCGCCCCGAGCCGTCGCCCGAGGGCGCGGGGGGCGGCTCCGGTGCGGGGGGCAGCGCCAGGCCGTAGTGGTGATAGAGCTGGAGCTCCTGTTCGGGGGAGAGATGGCGGCCCACACCGAAGTCCGGGGCGTCCTTGATCAGGGCGCGGTCGTACGGCACGCTCAGCGCCTCGTCCACCAGGGTGCTGGGCGCCAGCGGGACAAAGGCGTCCCGGCTGAAGAGCCCGGTGCGCACCGCCGCCCATTCGGGTGCCCCGGTGGCGTCGTCGAGGTACACCTCGTCCACCGTTCCGATCTTGGCCCCACTGCGGTCGAACGCCTTGCGGCCGATCAGACTGCGCGGATCGACATCGGTCTGCACGGTCCCTCCAAGAGGTCGCGACTGCTCCTTAAGGCATACCAAAGAGCAGATCGGAGGTATCGGCCACTTGAGCGATTGCGGAAAGGTCCGCTGGTAGGCTGAGATCGGCCGTCGACCCCACGCGGGAGAGTCCGCCGGCAGACCACCGCCGGCGGCGCCGAAGGAGCAACTCCTCCCCGGAATCTCTCAGGCACCTGTACCGCATGGGTGAGGTCACTCTGGAAAGCAGGGCGGGTGCCGGTCGGTGGCATCCGCTCTCACCGACGGTGAAAGCCGGGGCGTCGAGCACGGGCGGCCCGGTGAAGCTCTCAGGTTGAGATGACAGAGGGGGAGGCCGTCCGGGGTATCCGCGCCGTGGTGCCCCTCGCAGGTCGCGTCAGACCAGGAGGCCCCCCGATCATGTCCGCCAACCGCACTCCGCTCTCCCGCCTGGAGCAGGGCATCCCCTTCGAGCAGCGCCACATAGGCCCCGACGCCGAGGCGCAGGCCAAGATGCTGGCGCAGGTCGGATACGGCTCGCTGGACGAGCTGACCGCCGCCGCCGTTCCCGATGTGATCAAGAGCACCGAGGCGCTGGGGCTGCCCGAGGCCCGTACCGAGGCCGAGGTCCTGGCCGAGCTGCGCGAGCTTGCCGACCGCAACACCGTGCTGACCTCCATGATCGGCCTCGGCTACTACGGGACCTTCACGCCCCCGGTGATCCTGCGCAATGTCATGGAGAACCCGGCCTGGTACACCGCGTACACGCCGTACCAGCCGGAGATCTCCCAGGGCCGGCTGGAGGCCCTGCTCAACTTCCAGACGATGGTCGCCGAGCTGACCGGACTGCCCACCTCCGGTGCCTCCCTGCTGGACGAGGGCACCGCGGCGGCCGAGGCCATGTCCCTCTCCCGCCGGGTCGGCAAGGTCAAGACCGGGGTCTTCCTGGTCGACGCCGATGTCCTGCCGCAGACCCTCGCCGTGATCGGGACCCGGGCCGAGCCGACCGGTGTCGAGGTCGTCACCGCCGACCTCTCCGACGGCATTCCCGCCGAGATCGCCGAGCGCGGGATCTTCGGTGTGCTGCTCCAGTACCCGGGTGCCTCCGGCGCCGTGCGTGATCTGCGGCCCGTCATCGAGCAGGCCCAGGGACTCGGCGCGGTCGTCACCGTCGCCGCCGATCTGCTGGCGCTCACCCTGCTGACCTCCCCCGGGGAGCTGGGCGCCGACATCGCCGTCGGCACCACCCAGCGCTTCGGTGTGCCGATGGGCTTCGGCGGCCCGCACGCCGGTTATCTGGCGGTCCGTGAGAAGTTCGCGCGCAGCCTCCCCGGACGTCTCGTCGGCGTCTCCGTGGACGCGGACGGCAACAGGGCGTACCGGCTCGCGCTCCAGACCCGTGAGCAGCACATCCGCCGGGAGAAGGCCACCAGCAACATCTGCACGGCCCAGGTGCTGCTGGCCGTCATGGCGGGCATGTACGCCGTCTACCACGGTCCCGATGGGCTGCGCACCATCGCCCGGCGGACCCACCGTTATGCGACGCTGCTCGCCGCTGGGCTCACGGCGGGCGGTGTCGAGGTCGTCCACGGCGCCTGGTTCGACACGCTGACCGCGCGGGTCCCGGGCCGGGCCGCCGAGGTGGTCGCCGCCGCCCGTGCGGGCGGGGTGAACCTCCATCAGGTGGACGACTCCGAGGTCTCCTTCGCCTGTGACGAGACCACCACGCGGGCCGCGCTCGCCGCCGTCTGGGCGGCGTTCGGTGTCGAGGCGGATATCGACGCCCTGGACGCGGAGACGGAGGACACCCTTCCTGCGGGGCTGCTCCGGAGCGACGACTACCTCACCCACCCGGTCTTCCACCAGCACCGCTCGGAGACGGCGATGCTGCGTTATCTGCGGCGGCTCGCCGACCGGGACTACGCGCTGGACCGGGGCATGATCCCGCTCGGCTCCTGCACGATGAAGCTGAACGCGACCACCGAGATGGAGCCGGTGACCTGGCCCGAGTTCGGGCAGCTGCACCCCTTCGCCCCGGTCGACCAGGCGGCCGGCTATCTCACCCTCATCCAGGAGCTGGAGGAGCGGCTGGCCGAGGTCACCGGGTACGACAAGGTCTCCATCCAGCCCAACGCCGGTTCCCAGGGCGAGCTGGCGGGTCTGCTCGCGGTCCGCGCGTACCACCGGGCCAACGGTGACGAGCAGCGCACCGTCTGTCTGATCCCGTCCTCCGCGCATGGCACCAACGCGGCCAGCGCGGTGATGGCCGGGATGAAGGTCGTCGTGATCAGGACGGCCGACGACGGTGAGATCGATGTGGACGATCTGCACGCCCGGATCGAGCAGTACCGTGACGAGCTGGCGGTGCTCATGATCACGTACCCGTCCACCCATGGTGTCTTCGAGGAGCATGTCGCCGACATCTGCGCCCGGGTGCATGACGCCGGTGGCCAGGTCTATGTCGACGGCGCCAACCTCAACGCGCTGGTGGGGCTGGCCAAGCCGGGCCGGTTCGGCGGCGATGTCTCCCATCTGAATCTGCACAAGACCTTCTGCATCCCGCACGGCGGCGGTGGCCCCGGTGTCGGTCCGGTGGCGGTGCGCGAGCACCTCGCCCCGTATCTGCCCAACCACCCGCTCCAGCCGACCGCCGGCCCGGAGACGGGTGTCGGGCCGATCTCCGCGGCGCCGTGGGGCTCGGCGGGCATCCTGCCGATCTCCTGGTCCTATGTCCGGCTGATGGGCGGCGCGGGGCTCAAGCGCGCCACGCAGGTCGCCGTGCTGGCCGCGAACTATGTCGCCAAGCGGCTGGAGCCGCACTACCCGGTGCTGTACACGGGCCCGGCGGGGCTGGTCGCCCATGAGTGCATCGTGGATCTGCGTCCGCTCGCCAAGGCGACCGGGGTGAGCGTCGACGACATCGCCAAGCGTCTCATCGACTACGGTTTCCACGCGCCGACGATGTCGTTCCCGGTGGCGGGGACGCTGATGATCGAGCCGACGGAGAGCGAGAACCTCCAGGAGATCGACCGCTTCTGCGAGGCGATGATCGCCATTCGGCGGGAGATCGAGAAGGTCGCCTCGGGTGAGTGGCCCGTCGAGGACAACCCGCTGCGGAACGCGCCCCATACGGCGGCGGCGCTGGGCGGGGAGTGGGAGCACCCCTACGGGCGGGACGAGGCGGTCTTCCCGGCGGGGGTGAACGCGGCGGACAAGTACTGGCCGCCGGTGCGCCGGATCGACGGTGCCTTCGGTGACCGCAATCTGGTCTGCTCCTGCCCGCCGCTCGACGCGTACGACAGCTGACGGGCGATACGCGGGTGAATGACGACGGGCGCCCCGTGTGAGGGGGCGCCCCGGGTTCCGGGGCCGGTGCGGAGTGATCCGTGCCGGCCCCGATCTGTGACGCGCGGTGTCTCATGGGCGCGACACGGTGGTTGGAGTGCGTGGTGCGGGTGACCCGTGCGGTCGCCCGGTCGGGCCGGCGCAGCCACGCGGGTGGACGCCCGCTGCGATGGGCGCCCGGTCGGGTGCGGTCGCCCGGTCAGGCGGCCGTCGCGGTGAGGCCGAGCCGGTGCGGGGCGATGACCTGCCCGTCCGGCAGCAGCTCTCCGGTGTCCTCGAAGAGGAGCACGCCATTGCACAGCAGGCTCCAGCCCTGCTCGGGATGGTGGGCCACCAGGCGCGCGGCGTCCCGGTCGGCCGAGTCGGAGGTGGGGCAGGATGGCTGATGCTGGCACATGGATGGGTTCTTTCGCTGCGGTGTGGTGACTGCGCTGCGGCTCGCTGAGGTGTTCAAGGCCGCCCCCCGTATCGTGAGTGGATTTCAGGTACCAGTGTTGCCCTGACGACGTTATCCCGCAGGGATTTCCCGGCAGCTCGTCCTACTGATTTATGACGTCCCCGTCATCCGGGTGGTTCATCTCAAGCGCCTTGTCCTTTTGGGTGGTTCAAGGGGGCCGGGACGGACTAGTCCGTCCGAAAAGCGACCGCGCCCCGCGACCGGGCGGTCACGGGGCGCGGAGGGCGGTTCACGCCGGAGCGCGGCCGTCGGTGACGGTGCTCCGGAACTCTGGCGGGCCGGGTCAGGCGGGCGAGCCGAGCAGCGGCGCGGGGGCGACCCGGAGGGTCATCAGCGGAAGCAGTTCGGCGACCCGGTGGGGCCGGTGGGCGGCGATGCCCGGCGGGGCCGGGGCGAGCGGCACCAGCAGATCGTTCGGCTGGAGGGAGCCGTGACCGGCGTCGGCGTCGGCGCCGGTGTGCAGCCAGAGGGCGAGCATGTACAGCTCGGGGATGGAGAGCAGCCGGGGCTGGTAGGCGATGGCCGTGGCCTCCGCCTGGCGCAGCGCCCTTTCGGTGGAGGTGAGATAGGGCCCTTCGAAGAAGTGCGAGAAGGTCCAGCCGTCCGCGGTGAGGATGGTCTCGGCGGCGGCGACGCTGCGGTCGCCGCCGCGGATCAGGAAGCGCCAGCCCGTGAGCCGGGTACGGGGCCGGTCGGTGGAGGTGGGGACGATCGGGTCGAGCACATGGACCGGCAGCGGTGACTCGGGGCTGACGGATCCCTGGAAGGAGCGGAGCGCGGGAGTACGGTCCTCGCGCACCGCGGCCGGGGAACCGAGTGCCGTGAGGACGCTGCGAAGGGCGGGTGCGGGAGCCGGGAGGACGTGCAACGGCATGGTGGAAGGCCTCTCACTTGGGGAGACACGGTAAGGCAGGGTGGGTGCGGACGGCGCTGTCAGCGTGCGGGGCCAGAGGGGCCGAAGGGGCCACTGGGCGCCAACTATCTGCCTCCTGTACGGAGTTTATACGACACGTGTTCAGAGAGTGATTCCGCTACTGTCCGTGCGCATTCTCCGCAAGGGTGTATCAGGTCTTTCGGGCGTGGCGGATCCGCCGGATTGTTCTGGGGTTATCCTGCCCGGCCTGGGCATTTGCCCGACGACTGGTAGGCCGAAACTCATCGGTGTTTTTCACCAGACGATGAGCGGCGGTACCTGTGTACTGAAGCCTGGCTGGAGCGGGATCCCTCCGGCTGGGGGGATGTGTGGCCCGTCACTTCGGACACCCTACCGGTTACCGGCGGTCCCCGTGGCGTTATCGATCAGTCAGGGTGGGCATTATCGTCCGTGACGCGAGCCATCGATGCCGCGCGGTGCCCAGTCGAGGAGGGACCCTTCGATGGGGGATAAGGACGTGGCAGGGGGCTTTGCCCTGGACGATCGCCAGCGATACCGGAGAAAGCTGCAACAGTGTCTGGCGGCACTGGGGCGGCTCTTGGAGGAGAAGAGGTTCGACCGGCCCAGGAATCTGCTCGGGCTGGAGATCGAGTTGAATCTGACTGGAGCGGACGGCCTGCCCAGGATGATGAATGCCGAAGTTCTGGACCGTATCGCCAGCAACGATTTCCAAACCGAGCTGGGCATGTTCAACCTGGAGGTGAACATTGTTCCGCACCGGCTCGGCGGCCGTGTTCTCGACCAGCTCGCCGAGGAGTTGCGGGCCGGGCTCGGATATGCCGACCGGAAAGCGAACGAGGTCGGCGCGGGGATCATGATGATCGGTATTCTGCCGACCCTCACCCAGGAGGATCTCGTCCATGGGAACCTCTCGGACGTCGACCGCTACACCCTGCTGAACGATCAGATCCTGACCGCCCGGGGTGAGGCATTCGAGCTGGATATCTCCGGTGTCGAGCGGCTGACCTGCACTTCCGCCTCGATAGCTCCCGAGGCGGCCTGCACCTCCGTACAGCTCCATCTCCAGGTGACGCCGGGCCGCTTCGCCGATGTGTGGAACGCGGCCCAGGCGGTGGCCGCCGTACAGATCGCGGTGGGGGCCAATGCCCCCTTCCTCTTCGGCAGGGAGCTGTGGCGCGAGTCGCGGCCACCTCTGTTCCAGCAGGCCACGGACACCCGGCCGCCGGAGCTCCAGGCCCAGGGGGTCCGGCCGCGCACCTGGTTCGGCGAGCGCTGGGTGGACTCCGCCTATGACCTCTTCGAGGAGAATCTGCGCTTCTTCCCCGCTCTGCTGCCGATCTGCTCGGACGAGGACCCGATGCGGGCCATCGATGAGGGCTCCATCCCTGACCTGCGGGAACTCACCCTTCACAACGGCACGATCTACCGCTGGAACCGCCCGGTCTACTCGGTGGCGGACGGGGTGCCCCATCTGCGGGTGGAGAACCGCGTCCTGCCCGCCGGGCCCACGGTCACCGATGTCATCGCCAACGCCGCCTTCTTCTACGGGCTGGTCAGGGCGCTCGCCGAGGAACCGCGCCCGGTGTGGACCCGGATGCCGTTCGCCACCGCGGAGGAGAACTTTGACACTGCGTGCCGCCAGGGCATCGACGCGGAGCTGTACTGGCCCCGTCCGGGCCGGGCGGGCGGGGTGACCCGGGTGCCCGCCGTGAAGCTCGTCCGTGACGAACTGCTCCCGCTGGCCGCCGCGGGGCTCGACGCCTGGCAGGTCGCCCCCGCCGACCGGGACCGCTATCTCGGCGTCATCGAGGAGCGCTGCCGGCGGCGCGTCAACGGGGCCTCCTGGCAGGCCGAGACCTTCCACCGGGCGCGCGAGGCGGGGCTGGGACGGGACGCCGCGCTCGCGGCCATGACCCGCCGCTATCGCGAGCTGATGCTCCAGGGCGATCCCGTGCACACCTGGCCGGTCGGATTTCCCGGCCGGAAGGAGGCGTGATCGTCCGCCGGAAGGGGGGTGTGACCGTCCACCGGAAGAAGGCGTGACCTTCCGCTGTACGAGGTCCTGACCTATGGGGTCGTGACCTCCAGCTGGACGGGCCCGACCTAGGATGACGTTCGCCCGGCCGCTCATGAGCGCGGCCGGGGGACGACATCACGGGAGGCAGGGTGCGGATGGAGGCCGGACGAGTGGCCGACGCTCTTCCCCGGGAGGAGCTGCCGCCCAGGGTGCTGCGGTCCGAACTGCTGCTGGTGCTCGCGCTCTCGCTGGGTGCCAGCGCGCTCTCCTCGCTGATCAGCTTTGTCGGCGCGCTCACCCGGCCCGGCGGCCTCGGCGAACAGGCCGCCAAGCTGAACGGCTCGGCCGCCCCCGGCCGGCCCTGGCTCGACCTCGCCTGGCAGCTCTTCGGCATCACGACCGCCCTGGTCCCGGTGGCGCTGGTCGCGCATCTGCTGCTCCGTGAGGGGGCGGGCGGGCTGCGCTCGATGGGCTTCGACCGCACCCGCCCCTGGCCCGACCTGGGGCGCGGCACCCTGATCGCGGCGGGCATCGGCAGCGCCGGGCTCGCCTTCTATCTGGCCGCCCAGGCCACCGGCTTCAACCTCACCGTGGTGCCCGAGTCCCTGCCCGAGGTGTGGTGGAAGTTCCCCGTCCTGATCCTCTCCGCGATCCAGAACTCCGTGGTCGAGGAGGTCATCGTGGTCGGGTATCTGCTGCGCAGACTCGACCAGCTGGGCTGGACCCCGATGGCGTCGCTGGCCGCCAGCTCCGTGCTGCGCGGCTCGTACCACCTCTACCAGGGCATCGGCGGCTTCATCGGCAATATGGTCATGGGCGTGGTCTTCGTCCTGCTCTACCGGCGGTGGGGCCGGGTCGGGCCACTGGTGGTGGCCCATGCCCTGCTCGACATCGTGGCCTTCATCGGGTACGCGCTGCTGGCGGGGAAGGTGGGCTGGCTGCCCACGGCCTGACCCCGGCCGGCGGTCGCTCAGGGCCGGGTCAGCAGCTCGCCGTCGATCACGGTGACCGCCCGCCCGGTCAGCAGGGTGCGGTCGCCGCGCAGCTCGGTGCGGACCAGCCCGGAGCGGGCCGACGCCTGGAGCCCGGTCAGTCCGGTCCGGCCGAGCCGGGCGGACCAGAAGGGCGCCAGGGCGGTGTGCGCGCTGCCCGTTACCGGATCCTCGTCGATGCCGACCCGGGGGAAGAAACCCCGGGAGACGAAGTCGTACGGGAGGCCGGGCCGTTCGGCCGCCGCGGTGACGACGATCCCGCGCTCCGCGTGCCGGACCAGCTCCCGGGGGTCGGGCGTGAGCCCCCGTACCGTCCGCTCGTCCGCCACCTCCACCAGCAGGTCGCCGATGTTCGGGCCGGTGTCGTGGACCGAGAGCACGGCGGTGCCGAGCGCCTGGGCCAGCCCCGGGGGCTCCGCCGTCGGGGTCAGCGGTGAGGTGGGGAAGTCCAGGGTGATCGAGCCGTCGTCCTGGGCGGTCGTCACCAGCACCCCGGAGCGCCCGGTGAAACGGACGGTGCCGCCCGCGATCCCGGTGGTGGCCAGGACATGCGCGGTCGCCAGCGTCGCGTGCCCGCAGAGATCGACCTCGGTGGCCGGGGTGAACCAGCGCAGGGCCCAGTCGGCCTCCGCACCGGGCGGCAGTGGATGGGCGAAGGCCGTCTCGGAGAGATTGATCTCCGCGGCCACGCTCTGGAGCCAGTCGTCCCCGGGGAAGGCCTCGGCATCGGGGAGCAGCAGGACGGCGGCGGGGTTGCCGGTGAACGGGGTGTCGGCGAAGGCGTCGACGAATCGGATGCGCATGGATCCGACGTTAGTGAGCCGCCGGCCTCCCGGACCAAGGCCACCGCGGAGGAACTGGCATGGAAACGGCCCCGGTACGGTGACATGTCGTACGGGGCCGTCGTATGAGGGCGCGCCGTTCGGGGACATGCCGTACGGGGGCATGCTCATGGCGCCTCAGTCGATACAGAACTCGTTGCCCTCGATGTCCAGCATCGGGATGCAGGAATCGGTGCCGTCGTACAGCGTCCGTACATGGACCGCGCCCAGCGGGACCAGTCGTGCGCGTTCGGTCTCAAGCGCGGCGAGGCGCTCTTCCCCCACCAGTCCGGTGCCGACCCGCACATCGAGATGCACCCTGTTCTTGGCGGCCTTCCCCTCGGGGACGCGCTGGAAGTACAGCCGGGGGCCCACACCCGAGGGATCGACACAGGCGAACCAGGAGTCCCGCTCCTCGGGTGGCTGCGCGCCCGTGTAGTCGTCCCAGGTGGCGAACCCCTTGGGCGGCGGCGGTACGACGTATCCCAGCACCTCGCACCAGAAACGGGCGAGGCGCTCGGGTTCCGCGCAGTCGAAGGTGACCTGGAACTGCTTGATCGTTGCCATCGGATCACCCTACTGGCGTGCGCCGGGCTCCGGCCCGGGCGGAGGTGTGCCGAGCCGTGGAAATGCGGCGCCGTCCTCGTTCGTCCATGCCAGGATTCAAGGGTGGAGGCGACCGAAATCACGCGCGCGATCACGGCTGCGACGTCGGTCGCCGCGTCATGCGGCCTGCCGGTCGACGACGCGATCGTTCTCCACAACTCGAACAAGGTGGCGCTGCGGCTGACGCCGTGCGATGTCCTGGCCCGGGTGGCCCCGGTGGGGCGCGAGGTCGCGCGGTTCGAGGTCGAGCTGGCCCAGCGGTTCGCCCGGGCCGGATGCCCGACGGGCCTCCTGGAGCCTCGGGTGGACCCACTTGTGTACACGCACGACGGCTTCGCGGTGACGCTGTGGACCTACTACGAGCCCGTGACACCTCGGATCCCGCCGGTCGACTGTGCCAGGGCGCTGGAGCGGCTGCACGCCGGTATGCGCGAGATCGATGTGGCGAGCCCGCGGTTCACGGATCGCGTCGCGGAGGCGGAGGGCATCGTCGCCGACCCGCGTCGCTCGCCGGAACTCGCCGACACGGACCGTGCGTTCCTCAGCGGCACGCTGGCGGGTCTGCGACGGGCGATCGAGGAGCGCGGCGCCGTGGAGCAGCTGCTCCACGGCGAACCGCATCCGGGCAATGTGCTCGGCACGGCGAACGGCCCGTTGTTCATCGACTTCGAGACCTGCTGCCGCGGGCCCGTCGAGTTCGATCTCGCCCATGTCACCGAGGCGGTCGGCGAGCACTATCCGAATGTCGACCAAGGGCTGCTGGACGACTGCCGGCAGCTCGTCCTCGCGATGGTCGCGGCTGGACTCGGCGATGGTGCTTGCGTCAGTCCTATCGGTTGTCCCGTGGCCGGCCTGAGCAGCCGCGACGAAGTCAGGCCGTGCTTTGAACGTGGCTGGATGTACTGACCGGGCACGTTGATTGAGAACAGGGGACCTGATCGGCAATCACGATGCGGGGGTTGAGTGCTTGTCAGCCAGGTCCCTGGCGAGCTGACTGATGCGTGCGCGGGCCGTCTCAGGGGCGAGTACCTCGATGTGGTCGCCGAACTGAAGAAGCTGACGCACCGACTCGATGTCGGGGTAGCGCACGACGACGACGCACGAGCCTTTCTCCGCGTCGGAGACATGGTGGATGCGGGTGCCGAGGATGCGCCGCGCCAGGTCGAGACCCCTTTCCGGCAGGCGGATGGTTACGCTCACGCGATCTTGCTCCTCAGTGCGTTTCTTCAGCACGGCCCATCTGGTGCGGAGGGTTTCGCCTGGTTGGAGCACGGCTGGTGCGTCTAGCTGTTCGAAGGCCGACAGTCGTTCCAGAGCGAGCAGCCGGCTGTCGCCCTGGTCGTCGGCGACGAGATACCAGCGACCTGATTTCGCCACGATCCCGTACGGGTCGACCACCCGTGTCGAGGCCTGGCTCTCGGCGCTGCGCCGGTACAGGATTCGAAGGCGTCGCCGGTGTCGCAGGGTCGAGGCCAGATCCGATACTTCGACCGCTGCCTCGGGGGCGGCAAACCACGCGGTGCTGTCGACAAGCACAAGGTCAGCCAGCCGCAGCGGGCTCGGCGCCCCAGGTGCTGCGGCCTGGCAGGCGGCGATCTTGCGCTCGGCCGACTCCCACACCGCAGTCAGGCCCATTCGCTCACGTAGTGCGCTGTCCAAGCCGGCCACGGACAGGGCCTCCAGTTCTGGTGGTTCCAGATGGGATGCGCTGAGCCGTGCACTGGGGAGCAGGACGATCCCGCCGTTCCGCCCACGTTCGGCATAGACGGGCACGCCCGCTGTCGATAGCGCCTCGACGTCCCGCAGCACAGTCCGCCGGGACACCTCAAGACGCGCGGCGAGCTCCGTGGTGGTGAGCCGCTGACGGGTCTGCAGGAGCAGCAGGAGGTGCAGGAGTCTTGAAGCCTTCATGCTTGCCCATGTTCTCAGAAAAGGTGACAGGTTCCGTCGCGATTGGGTGATCCACTGGGTGCTGGACCGAGAAATCGACGAGTTGGGGAGCACTCCATGCCCGCACCGAACCTGTTCCTGATCGGCGTCCGCGACGCCGAGGCCGCCACCGCCTTCTACAGCGACCTGTTCGAGATCGAACCGACTTTCACCAGTCCCCACTACGTAGCCTTCGAAGCTGCCCCCGGTGTCCTGTTCGCACTGTGGACGGGCTACAGCGAGCACGCGGTCCCGAGCCTCCCTCGTACGACAGAGATCGGACTCATGGTGCCGGGGTCATCGCAGGCGATTGACGAGATCTTCACGAGGTGGACCTCGAAGGGGGTCCACGTTGTGCAGGAGCCGCATGATGCGGTCTTCGGCCGCACGTTCGTGATTACGGACCCTGACGGCAACCTCATCCGAGTCTCCCCGGTCGACTGACCTGCACTATCCCTCCCCGTATATCTCCAAGCCGAAGGGCCGGCCACACACCATGGCCGGCCTTTCGGCCTGTCTGGGAGCTCAGAAATGTCGCATTCGAACGCGGCCCTCACCCCGCCCGCCACCGGCTGAAAGTCGCTCGACTCGTCATCAACGATCGCTGTCACAGGTCACTCGGGGTGCGGAGCCTTGTCGGGCGAGCTATTCCGATATATCGTTGAGGTATCGCGACAGATCAAGATCAAAGATGGAAGGAGTGTCGTGATGAATGACAGGGACTTCACGGGGGAGCCGGGTCGTGGACACTGCGGACCCGGCCATCGCGGTCGGGGCGGTGCCGAGGGGCGACGGGGGGCGTTCGGGCAGTTCGGTCCGCCCTTCGGTGGTGGCCCCTTCGGCGGGGGGCCGTTCGGTGGCGGGCGCGGCCGGGGTGGCGGTCGGGGGCGGGCGCGGCGCGGTGATGTGCGCGCCTCGATCCTGGCGCTGCTCAAGGACCGGCCGATGCACGGCTACGAGATGATCCAGGAGATCGGCGAGCGCAGCGGCGGCGCCTGGAAGCCCAGCCCCGGCTCGGTCTATCCGACCCTCCAGATGCTGGAGGACGAGGGGCTGATCGTCAGCGCCAGCGAGGGCGGCAAGAAGCTGTTCACGCTGACCGAAACGGGCCGTGAGGAGGCCGGTACCGGTCCCGAGGCCCCCTGGGAGGAGGCCGGGCGCGGTGTCGACTGGGACACGGTGAACGAGATCCGCCAGGCGGGCTGGGGGCTGATGGAGGCGTTCGGGCAGGTCTGGAAGACGGGCAGCCCCGAGCAGCGCACCAAGGCCGTCGAGGTGATCAATGACGCCCGCAAGCGGCTCTATCTGATCCTCGCCGACGAGGACCGGACCGACCGGGACTGAGCGGACGGGCGGACCAGGGGCTGAGCGGATCGAGGGCTGAGTGGACTTGGACTGAGTGGGCCTGGACTGAGTGGGTCTGGGCCGAGTGGACCGGTGCCGGTACGGGCCGGGTGTGGCGGGGGCCGGCCGGGGATCCCGGCAGGCCCCCGCACACGTCAGCTCTTCAGCTCTTCAGCTCGGGCAGTGCGGCCAGGCGCTCCAGGGACTCCTGGAGCGCCCGCGTCGCCGACTCCCTCAGCTTCGCGGCCATGAGCGAGACGGCCGCCCCGGCGAAGGTGGACTCGATCCGCAGCAGGGTGGTGTCGCCGTCCGGGGTGAGCAGATAGCGGTTGCCGACGGTGACCCCCATCGGGCCCTGGCCCGAGATCCCGAACAGCCGGAACGGCTCCAGCTCCTCGACCATCCAGGTCACCTCGGCGGGAAAGTCCATCAGGCGCATGTTCTCCCGGTAGCGGGTGCCCCGCGCCAGGTCGGCCGGCCCGCCGTCGGGGAAGCCGGTGTGGGTGGTGTTCCAGCGGGTGTGGCCGCCGAAGTCCGTGAGCTGGGTCCAGACCTTCTCCGCAGGGGCCGCGATACGGGCCTCCGCGCTCACATCGGCCATACGACCACCCTTCGCTGTCGGGTCACGGTGCCCGGGAAGGTAGCCGCCGCCGGGGGAGAACTCAACTGACGGACTGTCGGACGCCGGGCGGCGCGCCCCTTCCCGGAGCGGGCGCGCACCCGCGTCCGGGGCGTGCGTACCCGGCCGGGGCGTACAGGTTCGCCCGGGGTGCGCGCCGTGTGCCGGAGGGCGTACCTCCTCCTCCAGGATGACGCGACGCGGCCGGGTGCCCACCCTGCGTGTGATGCGCGGATAGCACTCTATGGGGAGGTAAAAGGCTGTTCTGTCTGGTGAGGTGGAGCTTGTGCAGATTCCCCCGCCGAGGCCGCAGACCCCGTCCGCCGTGCCCCGCGCCGGGTTCACCGCCCGTACCGGGTCCGCCGCCCGTTCCGAGGTCTGTTCCGAGGTCCCTTCCGAGGCGCGCTCGGCAGCCCGATCCGATCTCCGTCCGGCCGTCCGCCCCGAGGCCCGCCGCCCCGCCGGTCCGGCCGTGGAGGTGGGCCGTGCGCTGGGGCCGGTGGTGGCCGCCGCCCGCCGGCGGGCCCATCGTGTGGGCGACCGGCACATCGACACGGCTCATCTGCTGCACGCGCTGGCCGAGGCCGACGCCGGGGTGCGTGACGCCCTCGGGCCCGCTCCTCAGGTGGCGCGGGTCCTCGCCTATCTCGTCCAGCGCACCATCGGCTACGGGCTGCGCTGGCAGGGCTCGGTGGAGGACTCGGGCGCCCTGCCCCTCCTGGGGCATGGCCCACCGGGCCCGGCGGCGGGGTGCACCGGTCCGCGTGCGGTCTTCCCGGGGTACTCGCCCGCCGCCGCCGTCGCGCTGGAGCGGGCCCTGGCACGGGCCGCCGCCCGGGGCGCCGGGGGCGTCCCCACCGGGGTCGATCTGCTCATCGCGCTCGCCGCCGACGATGGCTGCCGCGCGGTGGAGGTGCTGCGCCGGGCGGGGGTGGACACCCGGCGGCTGGCCGCCGGGGCCGATCTCCGCTGACACGGCGCCCGCCGCTCCGGGGCCCGCCTTCGCCCGTACAGTGCCCACCGCTCCGGTACGGGGTGCCCCCCGGGGCCCGTGAACGGCGGAAAGGCCAGCACCGTGAGGGGTTACGGTCCTGACTCGCACCTGTCATGATGTGCCGGTGCAAGGGGCAAGAGGAAGAAGCACGGGCCTGGGCATAGCCCTGGTCTCGGCGGTCGCGTTCGGTGGTTCCGGAGTGGCGGCCAAGCCGCTGATCGAGGCGGGCACGGACCCGCTCCATATGGTGTGGCTACGGGTCACCGGAGCCGCGCTGCTGATGCTCCCGCTCGCCTGGCGCCACCGGGACCTCCTCCGCCGGCGCCCCGCCCTGCTCTGCGGCTTCGGGGTGCTCGCCGTCGCGGGTGTGCAGGCGTTCTACTTCGCCTCCATCTCCCGTATCCCCGTCGGGGTCGCCCTGTTGGTCGAGTACCTCGGCCCGGCACTGGTCCTCGGCTGGATCCGCTTCGTCCAGCGCCGCCCCGTCACCCGCGCGGCGGCCGTCGGTGTGATGCTCGCGGTCACCGGTCTCGCCTGTGTGGTGGAGATCTGGGCCGGGCTGAGCTTCGACGCGCTGGGGCTGCTCCTCGCCCTCGGCGCCGCCTGCTGCCAGGCGTGCTACTTCATCCTCTCCGACCATGGCTCCGACGGGGCGGAACCCGTCGACCCGCTGGGGGTCATCGCCTTCGGTCTGCTGATCGGCACCCTGGTCCTCACCGTGATCGCCCGCCCCTGGAACCTGGACTTCTCACTCCTCGCCCAGGACGTACCGGTCGGCGGGGCGGGGATCCAGCTCCCCGCCGCGCTGCTGCTCGCCTGGGTGGTGCTGATCGCCACCGTGCTCGCGTACATCACCGGGGTCATCTCGGTCCGCAGTCTGTCGCCGCAGGTCGCGGGGGTGGTCGCCTGTCTGGAGGCGGTGATCGCGACCGTCCTGGCCTGGGTGCTGCTGCGGGAACACCTCTCGCTGCCGCAACTGCTGGGCGGCGGACTGGTGCTGCTGGGCGCCTTCATCGCCCAGTCACAGGCCCCGAAGGCCCCCTCACCCGACCCGGTGGCCTCGTCCGTACCGCCGGTCGCCTCGTCCGTACCTCCGGTGGCGTCGTCCGTACCTGCGGTCGCCCCGCCCGTACCGCCGGTGAACGCGGCCGACGACCGGGCCGCCGAGGGGGAGTTGTCCGCCGGACCGGCCGGACCGTAGAGTCCCGACCATGCATTCGACCGTACTGCCGCCTCCCGCCGCCTAGCGCGGGCGGCCCTCCGCTGACAAGAACCGGGCTCGGGGTGTCCCCGAGCGGTTCGTCGCTGCCCGCGTGCCGGAGCCGAGCGACCACCCTTCCCGTTCTTCTCACGGAGACCCCACGTGTCGAACTCCCCCTTGCCGGGCGCCCCTGTGCCCGCTGCTTCCCCCGTTCCCCCTGTGCCCGCTGTTCCGGGTGCTCCCGCCGCGTCCGTACCGGCCGGGGACCCTGCCCCCATCGGCCGCAGCCTGCTCTTCCTGGCCGTCGCCGGGATCGCCTGGGGCACGGCGGGCGCCGCCGCCTCGCTGGTCTTCCGGGCCAGTGACCTCGGGGCCCTCGCCCTCTCCTTCTGGCGCTGCGCCGGGGGACTGCTGCTGCTTCTCGCGGCACTCGCGGTACGGGCCCGGCGCGCCCCCCGGCCGGCCCCGGCGGTCCCCGAGTCCCGGCGCCGCCGTACCGTCCGGATCCTCGGTACCGGCATCGGGCTGACCGTCTTCCAGAGCGCGTACTTCGCCGCAGTGGAGGCGACCGGTCTCGCCGTGGGCACCGTCGTCACCCTGGGCGCCGGGCCGGTGCTGATCGCCGTCGGCGCCCGGCTGACGATGGGTGAACGGCTGGGCACCGGCGGACTGCTCGCGGTCGGCGGGGCCCTCGGCGGGCTGGCCGTCCTGGTCCTGGGCGGCGAGGGCGGTACGGTACGGCCCGCCGGGGTCGCACTGGCGCTGCTCTCCGCCTCCGGGTACGCGGCGATCACCCTGCTCGCCCGGTGGCCGGTGCGCGGGGGTGGATCCGACCCGGTCGCCACCACCGCCTGGGCCTTCGGACTCGGCGCGGTGGGGCTGCTGCCCCTGGCGCTGGCGGAGGGGCTGTTCCCGCAGACCGGTGACGCCGTACAGGTCTTCTGGCTGCTGGCCTATGTGGCGGCGGTGCCCACCGCGCTGGCCTATGTCCTCTACTTCTCCGGGGCGGCCCATGTCCGCGCCGCCACCGTCTCGGTGGTCATGCTGCTGGAGCCGGTGAGCGCGGCGGTGTTCGCGGTGGCCTTCCTGGGGGAGCGGCTGACCGTCGCGACCGTGGCGGGGACCGCGCTGCTGCTGGCGGCGGTCACCGGGCTCGCCTGGGCGGAGACGGCGGGCCGGCGCACCTCGGGATGAGTGTCCGGCCGGCGGGCCCGGGGTGGGTGTCCGGCCGGTGCGCCCCGGGATGAGGACCCGGCCGCTCCGCCCCCCGGCTCACCGGTCCCGCAGATACTCCGGCAGCGGAATCGAGGGGTCCATGGCGTCGTCCGGGATCGGTGTGCCGTAGGAGCGCACCACCGGGACCACCCCCGCCCAGTAGGGCAGGTCCATGTCCTCCGGCTCGTCGACCGGCGGGCCGGTGCGGACCTTGGCCGAGACCTCGGCGAGGTCGAGGCCGAGCACCGCCGTCGCCGCCAGCTCACGGGGGTTGGCCGGCCGGGAGTCCCGGGAGCGGCCGGGTATCACCGCGTCGACCAAGGCGTCCAGGGCGATCCGCCGCTCCTCGGGGTCGGTGACCGGGTGGGCGGTGCCATGGATCACGACGGAGCGGTAGTTCATGGAGTGATGGAAGGCGGAGCGCGCGAGGACCAGCCCGTCGAGATGGGTGACGGTCAGACAGACCGCGAGGCCGGGCTCCTCACCGCCCTCCGTCGCCGCCCCGCCAGGCGTCCCGTTCGCCATCCGCAGCGGCCGGGAGCCGGTCGAGCCGTGGACGTACACCCGCTCGCCGACCCGGGCGTACAGGGTCGGCAGCACCACCGGCGCGCCGTCCCGTACAAAACCCAGATGGCAGAGATAGGCCTCGTCCAGGAGGGCGTGCACCCGCTCGCGGTCGTAGACGGCACGGTCCTTGGAGCGGGTGGGCACGGTGCGGTCGGTGGGTTCGTAGGTGTCCCGCATTGCAGACTCCATTGCACTAGTGCATAATCCTCTTTGTGCTAGGAGAGTATCGGATCAGTGGGCGGCGCGCATCGGAGATCGCGGCCGAGGTCGAGCGGGCGGTCGGCAGCGGTGAGCTGGCGCCGGGTCAGGCGCTGCCGCCGATGCGGGAGCTGGCGGCCACCCTGGGGGTCAACCCCAACACCGTGGCCGCCGCCTATCGGACCCTGCGCGAGCGCGGAGTGATCGAGACCGCCGGCCGCCGGGGCAGCCGGGTGCGGCAGCGGCCCGCCAGCACCTCGCGCGGCTCGATCGGGGTCGAGGCGCCGCCCGGTGGGCGGGATGTGAGCGCGGGCAACCCCGATCCGGCGCTGCTGCCCCCGCTCGGGGCGGTCCTCGCCGCCGTGGGGCGCCGCTACGACGAGCGCCCCGGGCTCTACGGCGAGGAGCCGGTGGACGCGGAGTTCGCCCGGCTGGCCCGCGCCGCGTTCGACGCCGACGGGGTGCCCGCCGGGCCGGTCGCCGTCGCCTCCGGCTCGCTCGACGCCATCGAGCGGGTCCTCACCGCCCATCTGCGCCCGGGGGACGCCGTCGCCGTCGAGGACCCCGGCTGGGGGAGTCTGCTGGATCTCGTTCCCGCGCTCGGACTCACCGCCGTACCGGTCCCCGTGGACGACGACGGGCCGCTCGCCGCCGGGGTGGAGCGGGCCCTGGCCGCCGGGGCGCGGGCGCTGATCGTCACCGACCGGGCGCAGAACCCCACCGGGGCGGTGGTGGGCGCCGCCCGCGCCGCCGAGCTGCGGACGGTGCTCGCCCGCTTCCCGCAGACGCTCCTGGTCGAGGACGACCATGGGCACGGCATCGTCGACCAGCCGCTCGTCCCCCTCGCCGGGACCACCCGGCACTGGGCCCTCGTCCGTTCCACCGCCAAGGCGTACGGGCCGGATCTGCGGGTCGCCGTGGTCACCGGGGACCCGCTCACCGTCGACCGTTTCGCCGGGCGGCAGCGGCTCGGCCCCGGCTGGGTCAGCCGGGTGCTCCAGCGCACGGTCGCCGGGCTCTGGGCCTCGGGCGCGGTCGACCCCGCCACGGTGGCCCGGTCCTACGGGGAGCGGCGCGACGCCCTGGTGGGTGCGCTGGCCCGCCGGGGTGTCGAGGCCCATGGCCGCAGCGGGATGAATGTCTGGGTGCCGGTGCCGGACGAGACCGGCGCGGTGGCCCGGCTGCTGGGCGCGGGGTGGGCGGTCGCCCCGGGTGCTCGGTTCCGGATCGCCGCCGCGACCGGGGTGCGGATCACCGTCTCGGATCTCTCCCTGGCGGACATCGCCGAGGTGGCCGACGCGGTCGCGGCGGCGCTCACCCCGGCGTCCCCCCGTAACTACGCCTGACGGGAGCCGTTCGCGGAGCAGGGCACCCCGGCCGCCGCCTCCGGTGCCGCGCGGGGCGCGGGAGGTGCCTCGCGCACGGTTCTCGTCCGCCCCCCGGAGCCGGAGCCGGAGCCGGAGCCGGAGCCCCGCCTCCCGGAGCCGGTGCCCCGGCTCTGCGTCAGGGCCGCGCCCACCAGGACGATCGCCGCCCCCACCGGGGTGTTCCAGCTCAGCTCCTCACCCAGGATCGCGACCCCGGCGGCGGTGGCGACGACCGGGATGACATAGGTGACCGTCTGCGCGGTCGTCGGGCCGACCTCCGCCACCAGGCCGTACTGGAGCAGCAGCGCGAAACCGGTCCCCAGGGCGCCGAGCGCCACCACCGCCAGCAGCGGCACCGGCGGGAAGGCGGTCGGCATCTCGGTGAAGAGCGCGGAGACCACCGCCAACTGCACGGTGGCGAGAAAGAGCTGGCTGCCGGTCAGGGCGAGATGGGACTCCGCGCGCCCGGCCAGGGTCCGGCGGACGTAGATCCAGCCGATCGGGTAGAAGAGGGAGGCCAGCAGGGCGAGCGCCGTGCCCCGGGCGTCCACGCCGGAGAAGCCCTGCCAGGCGCCGAGTACGGTCAGCACCCCGAGGAAGCCGATACCGAGCCCGGCGACCCGGCGCCGGTCGGGGCGGTCCTCGGAGAGTGCCACCAGCGAGAGAAGCATCCCCCACAGGGGCGAGGTGGCGTTGCAGATGCCCGCCAGGGTGGACGGAATGGTCAGCTCCGCGTAGGCGAAGAGGGAGAACGGTGCCGCGTTGAGCAGGAAGGCGGCCACGGTGAGATGGAGCCAGACCCGTCCCCGGCCGGGCGGCCGGTCCCGGCGTACCGCCATGGCCACGGCGAGGACCGCCGTACCGAAGAAGAGCCGTCCGAGGGTGACCTGGAAGGGGGCGAACCCCTCGGTGCCGACCTTGATCAGCAGAAAGCTGAACCCCCAGACGACCGAGAGGAACGCGAAGCGCAGACGCCAGTCCGTACGGAAGTGGTGGCCCGGGCGGGCGGTCAGGGCCGGGGAGGCGGCCGACGGACGGGTGGTACGAACGTCTGTGCGAGCGAAACGGGTCATGGATCCCAGCCTCGCGCCCCGTAACCACTTAGCACAAGTGAGAGTTTTTTCAATTATTCACTTAGCATTGCTTACATGTTGAACCTGGAACGCCTGCGGACCCTGGACGCGCTCGCCCGCCATGGCTCGGTCAGCGGCGCCGCCGAGGGGCTCCATGTCACCACCTCCGCCGTCTCCCAGCAGATGGCCAAGCTGGAACGGGAGGTCGGTCAGCGACTGCTGGCGCGCCACGGTCGCGGGGTCCGGCTCACCGACGCCGGACGGCTGCTCGCCGACCACGCGGCCCGGATCCTCTCCCAGGTCGAGTTGGCCCAGGCCGATATCGAGGCACAGCGCGGCCAGGTGGTGGGCGAGGTCCGGATCGGCGGCTTCCCGACCGCCGCGCGCGGGCTCTTCCCCGCCACCCTCGCCGCGCTCCGTGCCGACCATCCCGATCTGCGGGTCCGCACCCGGGAGCTGGAGCCGGAGCAGGGGGTACGGGGAGTGGTGCGGGGCGATCTCGATGTGGCGGTGGTCCTCGACTGGAGCAACCGGCGGCTGCCGGTGCCCGGCGGTCTCGCCCAGGTGCATCTGTTCGACGACGCCGCCGATGTCGCCATGCCCGCGAACCACCGGCACGCGGGCCGCGCCGATGTGGAGCTGGCCGAGTTCGCCGACGACGAGTGGATCTCCTGGCCGGAGGGCGAGTTCTGCCATGACTGGCTGATGTTCACGCTGCGCTCCCAGGGCATCGAGCCCCGGATCAGCCATCTGGCGGCCGAGCACCACACCCAGCTGGCGCTGGTCGAGGCCGGGCTCGGGGTCTGTGTGGCGCCCCGGCTGGGGCGGGGGCCGGTGCCGGGGACCGTCGCGGTCGTTCCCGTACGGTGCGGGATGCGGCGCCATGTGTACGCGGTCTGGCGCGCGGACGCGGCACGGCGGCCGTCGCTCCGGGCGGCGGTCACGGCGCTGCGGAAGGCGGCGGAGCGGGACGCGCCGGGCCGGGCCGCCCTGTCCGGGGCCGACGGGTCGTGAGCCGACGGGTCGTGGGGCGGCAGGTCATGAGGCGGATCGTGCGGCATCGGTTCGGGAGGCGGATGGTGCGGCGGCGGGTCGAGAGCGTGCGGCGGTGGGACCCCGCTCAGCCCCGGGGAAGCTTCCGGAAGTCCCAGGAGACCACCGCCTCCGGGACCAGCCGCAGCCAGGCGTGCCGCCCGTCGTGCGGCATGGCCTCCAGCCCGAAGTACTTCCCCGCGAAGAGCCGCTCCGGATCCGCCAGCTCCGGACAGGGCAGGCCGGTGCGCGGGGCCTCGCCGACGGACACCGCCGTCCCCGACAGCTCCGCGCCGCGCAGCTCCCCGTACTCCGTACCGCTGTCCACCAGCACCGTGAGCCGGGCGTCCCGCCGCAGCTGGGCCCAGCGGCGGCTGCGGACCAGCGAGTAGAGCCAGAGCGCGCCCCCGTCCCAGACGAACCAGAGCGCGCCCAGATGCGGACGCCCGTCGGCGGCGACGGTCGCCACCCGGCAGGTGCGCTCCTCGGCCAGAAAGGCGTCCAGCTCCCCGGGGGTCATCATGATCCGGCGGCCCCGGCGCTGTACGGCGGCCATGGCGTTCCCCTCCCCTGAGCGTGGAACGGATGGAGCGATAGGGCTGACGTGTCGTCAGAAATCATGCGGGGTGGGCGCCGGACGGGCAAGGGGGGCGCCGCCCGTGCCCCGAGGGCCTCGTCGTCCGGCGGCCGCACGGTCTCTCCCGCTGGGAGGAGCCCTGCCGGGAGGTGCCCTGCGGGAGGGCCCTGCCGGGAGGGGCCCCGGGGGACGGCCGACCCCTCCCGTCCGGGCGGGTCAGCCCAGCCTGATCGCCCCCGCCTCGACCGTGATCGCCTGCTCCGGCAGCGGCGCGGTGGCCGGGCCGCTCTTCACGCTGCCGTCGGTGGCGTCGAAGTTGCTGTTGTGGCAGGGACAGTTGATGAGGTTGTTCTCGACCGACTTCACCGCGCACCCCTGGTGGGTGCACTTCGCCGAGAACGCCTTGAAGGTGCCGGCCGACGGCTGGGTGATCACCAGACCGTCCACGATCGTGCCGCCGCCCTCGGGGATGTCGGCGACCTTGGCCAGCTCCTTGCCGCCGGAGCCCCCCGTACCGCCGGTGTCGCCGCTGTCCCCCGTACCGCCGGTGCCGCCGCTGTCCCCCGTACCGCCGGTCGTACCGCCGTCCGTGCCGCCGCCGGTCTCCGCGGAGGTGTCGCCGGTGCCGCTCTTCTTGGTGTCCGCGTCATCCGATCCGCAGGCCACCAGTGCGGTGGCGAGCCCGGCGGCCCCCACCGCGCTGACAATGGTCCGGCGTGCGACCCTCCGGGAGGTCCCCTGCGATCCGGTCATGTACTCGCTCCTCTGTTCACGGTCCCGTGCGGCCCAAGGCGCGGCCGATGGTTCGTGGTGTTCTACGGGGGTGGTACCGGAAACGTTCAACTCCTCAAAAATTCAAGGATTTTCTCAGAGAATCGACCTCGAACCGGAGCGGGCCGCTCATCCGCTCCTCCGTTCCTCCCGGGAGACCCGGTGCCCCGCAGGCCCTCCCGGGGGTGCCCGGGCCGCCCCCGGCTCCGTCGTAGGCTGGGACGATGCTCACCCATGTCACCGCGACCCGCTATGTCACGCCCTTGCGTGAGGGCGGCTCGCTCCCCGGGATCGTCGAGGCCGACGACCTCGGCACCTATGTCATGAAGTTCACCGGCGCCGGACAGGGCCGCAAGACCCTGGTCGCCGAGGTCATCTGCGGCGAGCTGGGCCGCCGCCTCGGGCTGCGGGTGCCGGAGCTGGCCGAGATCCACCTCGACCCGGTGATCGGCCTCGGCGAGCCGGACCAGGAGGTGCAGGAGCTGCTGAAGGCCAGCGGCGGGCTCAACCTCGCCATGGACTTCCTGCCCGGCGCCCTCGGCTTCGACCCGCTCGCCTATGAGGTGGACCCCGCCGAGGCCGGACGGGTGATCTGGTTCGACGCGCTGATCAACAATGTCGACCGCTCCTGGCGGAACCCGAACATGCTGGTCTGGCATGGCGACCTCTGGCTCATCGACCATGGCGCCACCATGATCTGGCACCACAACTGGCCCTCGGCGGCGGCCTCGGCGGCCAAGCCGTACAACGCGTCCGACCACGCCCTCGCCCGCTTCCGGCCCGATGTCCCGGCGGCGGCGGCCGAGCTGGCCCCGCAGGTCACCGAGGAGCTGCTGACCGAGGTGGCCGCCCAGGTGCCCGATGTCTGGCTCACCGACGAGCCGGGCTTCGACACCCCCGACGCGCTGCGCCGGGCCTATGTGGAGGCACTGCTGCCGAGGGCGGCCTCCGTCCACACCCGGATCGTGCTGGACGCGCCCACTCCCGACCGGCCCTCGCAGGCCCCCGGCTGGCTCACCGGCCGCCCGGACAGCACCACCCCGAAGGGAGAGGGCGCATGAGCGAGCGCCAGGTCTTCGAGTACGCGCTGCTGCGCGTCGTCCCCCGTGTCGAGCGGGGCGAGTGCTTCAACGCGGGAGTCGTGGTCTACAGCCGCGGCCACTCCTTCGTGGGGGCCCGGACCCATCTGGACGAGGCCAAGCTCAGGGCGCTGGACCCGGACGCCGATATCACCGGGGTACGGGCCGCGCTGCACGCGGTCGAGTCCGTCTGCCGGGGCGGCGAGGCGGCCGGACAGGCGGCGGCGGACGAGGCCGGGCGGCGCTTCCGGTGGCTGGTCGCGCCGCGCTCCACGGTGGTGCAGCCCGGTCCGGTGCACACCGGGCTGACGGCCGATCCGGAGGCCGAAGTGGAACGGCTGCTGGGGCTGCTGGTCCGCTGAGTCCCCGGCCCCGGCCGTCCTGCGGTACGGGCGGGAGCGCCCGCCCCGGGGCCGGTGCGGGGCTCCCGGGAGGCGTCTTCGGTCCGCCGGGGTGATGCGGCCCACCCGGGGGGCCGTTGACACCGGGTGCGGCGGCTTCTAGCGTCTCGTCTGCCGAAGGTACTAAGCGGTCGCTCACTTGTCCGCGTGCCGGCGCGCCGCCCGGAAGGACAGGGGCGGCGCGCCACCACGGTCCGGGCGGGGAGCCGCACTCAAGGGCGAGGAGAGCACACCATGTCCACCACCGAACAGCGTGTCGCCGTCGTGACCGGCGGGGCCCGGGGAATCGGCGCCGCGACCGCCGTACGGCTGGCCGCCGACGGCCGGGCCGTGGCCGTCCTCGACCTGGAGGAGGCGGCCTGCAAGGACACCGTCGAGAAGATCACCGCTGCGGGCGGCACCGCCCTCGCGGTCGGCTGCGACGTGTCCGACAGCGCCCAGGTGGAGGCCGCCGTCACCCGGATCGCCGCCGAACTCGGCCCGCCCGTCGTCCTGGTCAACAACGCCGGTGTGCTCCGGGACAACCTGCTCTTCAAGATGAGCGAGTCCGACTGGGACACCGTGGTGAACGTGCACCTCAAGGGTGCCTTCCTGATGGCGCGGGCCTGTCAGAGGCATATGGTCGACGCCGGGTTCGGGCGGATCGTCTCGCTCTCCTCCTCCTCGGCGCTGGGCAATCGCGGGCAGGCCAACTACGCCGCCGTCAAGGCCGGGCTCCAGGGGTTCACCAAGACCCTCGCCAAGGAGCTGGGCAAGTTCGGCATCACCGCCAACGCCGTCGCCCCCGGGTTCATCGTCACCGATATGACGGCGCGGACCGCCGAGCGGGTCGGCATGGGCTTCGAGGAGTTCCAGGCCGCCGCCGCCACCCAGATCCCGGTGCAGCGGGTCGGCCGCCCGGAGGACGTGGCCGGGGCCATCGCCTACTTCACCGGTGACGACGCCGGCTTTGTCTCGGGCCAGGTGCTGTACGTGGCCGGCGGGCCGCTCAACTGACAACCGCCCCCCGACAGCGGCGGGGACACCGGAAACGGAACGGGAAGCGTAACGGCGCCGGGGCCGTGGAGCGGTCGCGGCGCGGCACGGGACGGCACAGAGGGAGGAACGCGAGAGATGGCCGCTGAGGCAGCCGCCGGGGTACCCGACAGCGGACGCGTCGCGCTGGTCACGGGAGCCAGCCGGGGCATCGGATACGGGGTCGCCCGGGCGCTGGTCGCCCGGGGCGACCGGGTGTGCATCACCGGCCGGGGCGAGGAGGCCCTGGCGGAGGCCGTCGCCCGGCTCGGGCCCGACCGGGTGATCGCCGTACCCGGCAAGGCCCATGACGAGGCCCACCAGGCCGACGCCGTGGAGCGCACCATGGCCGCCTTCGGCCGGGTCGACTACCTGGTGAACAACGCCGGGACCAACCCGGTCTTCGGCCCCATGGCCGAACTCGACCTCCAGGTGGTGCGGAAGGTCTTCGAGACCAATGTGATCTCGGCGCTGGGCTTCGCCCAGCAGACCTATCGGGCCTGGCAGCGTGAGCACGGCGGGGCGATCGTCAATATCGCCTCGGTGGCGGGGCTCGCCCCCTCGCCCTTCATCGGCGCCTATGGGATGAGCAAGGCGGCCATGGTCAATCTGACCCTCCAGCTGGCGCACGAGTTCGCGCCGGACGTACGGGTCAACGCCATCGCGCCCGCCGTGGTGAAGACGCAGTTCGCACAGGCGCTGTGGGAGGGCAAGGAGGAGGAGGCCGCCGCCGGATATCCGCTCGGCCGGCTCGGGGTGCCCGAGGACATCGGCGGTGCCGCCGCCTTCCTCACCTCCGACCAGGCGGACTGGATCACCGGCCAGACCCTGGTGGTCGACGGAGGGCTCTTCCTCAAGGCCGGGGTGCACTGACGGGTCGTGCCGCGGCCGTCCGGCGACCCTCTCCCGGCGCGGGGAGAGGGCCCCGGACGGCGGCGGCACCGGCGCGGGGACACCCCGTGGGGCCGTGCGGGCGCTGCGGTAGGGTCGGCCAACTCACGGCCGAACGAGGAGCGTGCACGTGTTCCATCGGATCTGTCTGCGGACCTTAGCCACCCTGGCGTCCCTCTCCGTTCTGGCGGGGTGCGGGCTGCTCGACGACGACGCGTCGGACGACAAGGAACCGATCGTCGTCGGCACCACGAGCGAGCCCACCACGTTGGACCCCGCGGGCGCCTGGGACGGCTCCTGGGAGCTGTACCGCAATGTCTTCCAGACCCTGCTCAGCTTCCCCACGGGCTCCACGACCCCCCAGCCGGACGCGGCCCGCCTCTGCCGTTTCCGCGACTCCGGCAACCGTGTCTATGTGTGCGAGCTGAAGGAGGGGCTGACCTTCTCCGACGGCAGCCCGCTCGACGCCGCCGCGGTCAAGCACTCGCTGGACCGCATCGTGACCATCGACGAGCCCGGCGGGCCCCGGGGGCTGCTGCACTCCCTCGACCGGATCGAGGTGACGGGCGAGCTGACCGTACGGTTCCGGCTGAAGGCCCCCGACGCCACCTTCCCGCTGATCCTGGCGACCCCGGCGATGGCCCTCGTACCGCCCGGAAAGTATCCCGCCGACCGGCTCCGCGGGGACGGCCGGCTGACCGGCTCCGGACCGTACACACTGAAGACCTATGTCCGGCGCGACCGCGCCGAACTGGTGCGGAACGACAGCTACCAGGGATTCGCCGAGCGCCGGAACCAAGCCGTCACCATCCGCTACTTCCGGGACTCCGAGGACATGATGAAGGCGCTCCGGGGGAAGCGGCTGGACGCCACCTTCCGGGGGATGGTCTCGCGGGACGTGGTCGAGATGCAGGCACAGGGGGCGCGCGGCGACCGGCCCCGGCTGGTGGAGTCGGTCGGGGTCGACATCCGCTATCTGGTCTTCAACGCGAAGGACGCCACCGCGGGCAGACCCGCCGTGCGGCGGGCCGTCGCCCAACTGGTCGACCGGGGCGCCCTGGTCTCCCGGGTCTACCAGGGCACCGCCGAGCCGCTGTACTCGATGATCCCCAAGGGGATCACCGGACACACCACCGAGTTCTTCGACCGGTACGGGGAGCCGAGCGCCGCGAAGGCGCGCCGGATCCTGCGCGACGCCGGGATCGACACCCCGGTGAAGCTGGCGTTCTGGTACAGCACGGACCGCTACGGTTCGGGGACCCGGGCGGAGTTCGCCGAGCTGAAGCGGCAGCTGGAGGCGGACGGGCTGTTCCGGATCGAGATACGGGGACTGCCGGAGACCCGGCTCCAGCGCGGCTACAAGGCGGGTGAGTACCCGGTCTTCGGCCGGGGCTGGTTCCCCGACTTCCCGGACCCGGACAACTTTGTCTCGCCCTTCGTCGGCCGGAAGAACGTCCTGGCCACCCCCTATGAGAGCCGTGAGATCACCGAGCGGCTGCTGCCCGCGTCGCGGCGCGAGGGGGACCGTTCCGCGGTGGTGCGGGACTTCGAGCGGGCGCAGCAGATCATCGCCAAGGACGTACGGCTGCTGCCGCTGTGGCAGAGCAAGCTCTATGTCGCCGTGAGCGAGCGGACCGGTGGCGGCGAGCGGGCGATCGACCCCCAGACGATCATGCAGATGTGGGAGCTGTACCGCAGGGCGAGCTGGTAGGAGCCGTGGGCGGAGGCCGGCCCGGGAGGGTCGGGGTCCCGGCGGTGCGGGCGTTGTCAGTGGTGACCGGTAGGTTCTGTGATCGGCAACCGAACGCGTTCCGGAGGTTCTTGACGTGACCGACACCGACATGCTGCCCGAGTCCTGGCGCGGCGTCCTCGGCGATGAGCTGGCGCAGCCCTATTTCAAGGAGCTGACCGAGTTCGTGGAGGAGGAGCGGGCGAAGGGGCCGGTCTATCCGCCGCGTGAGGAGGTCTTCGCCGCCCTGGACGCCACCCCGTACGACCGGGTCAAGGTGCTGATCCTGGGCCAGGACCCCTATCACGGCGAGGGCCAGGGTCACGGGCTGTGCTTCTCGGTGCGCCCCGGGGTGAAGGTCCCGCCGTCGCTGCGGAACATCTACAAGGAGATGCACGCGGAGCTGGGCCTCCCCGTCCCGGACAACGGCTATCTGCTCCCCTGGGCCCACCAGGGCGTCCTGCTGCTCAACGCGGTGCTGACCGTCCGCGCGGGTGAGGCCAACTCCCACAAGGCCAAGGGCTGGGAGAAGGTCACCGACGCGGTGATCCGCGCGGTGGCCGACCGCCCCGACCCCGCCGTCTTCGTCCTGTGGGGGAACTACGCGCAGAAGAAGCTGCCGCTGATCGACGAGACCCGTCATGTGGTGGTCAAGGGGGCGCACCCGTCCCCGCTGTCGGCCAAGAAGTTCTTCGGCTCCCACCCCTTCACCCAGATCAACGAGGCGGTCGCCGCGCAGGGCCACGATCCCATCGACTGGCGTATCCCGGACCTCGGGCCGTCGGCGTCCTGAGCCGCCCGGCACACCCTGGCCCGTCCCGGTCCCGGCGCCTCCCGGCGGCCGGGGCCGGGCGGGTGCGCGCCGGTGCGGCCGGGGCCGGTGGCGGTTAGCGTCGTCCCACAGGGATCGAGCGGCGCCGCCGCCCGGCGCAGGGATGTGGGAGGCCGGATGAGGGAGCGGCGGGAGGCGTCGGACGACGCCGTGATGACCCGGATCGGGCAGGCCGCGATGTTGCTGCACGGGGGCGACCGGGAGGAGGCGCGGAACCGCTTCGCCGCCCTCTGGTCGGAGATCGGGGCGTCCGGGGACGACTTGCGCCGCTGCACGCTCGCCCACTATCTGGCCGACGCCCAGGACGACCCGGGCGACGAGCTGGCCTGGGATCTGCGGGCGCTGGCGGCGGCGGACCGGCTCGGCGACGAGGGGTCCGGCGGGCGGACGGGCGGGGGCTCGGTCCGTCAGGCGGTCAGGGCCTTCTATCCCTCGCTCCATCTCAATCTCGCCGCCGACTATCTGAAGCTCCAGCGGCCCGAGGCCGCGCGGCTCCATCTCGACCGGGCCCGGGAGGCGATGGCGACGCTGGGGGAGCTGGGGTGCGCCCCGGGGCTGCGTACGGTCGCGGAGCGGCTGGAGCGGGCGCTGGGCACCGGCGGCTGACGGACCGGGCCGGCGCCCGGGTTCGCCGGGCCGAGGCTGACGGGCCGGGCCCGGTCCGGGCCGGGTCAGCGGCCCAGGATCCGTTCGTACATCCCCTGGCAGAAGCGGGACTGGGTGCTGCCCTCGCGCCAGCCGCCGAGGCCCTCGCTCAGCCCGCAGACATCCGGCGGCACACCGACCGCCGGGGCCGGCGGGGTGCGGCGCGGGCGCGGAACCGGACGGGGGGCGGGCCGGGGTCCCCGCCCGGCGGTCGGCACGGCGGCCGGGGGCGCGGCGGGCCGTGCCCGTGCGGCGGGCGGCCCGGCCTCCGGCCCCGGGGGCGGCGGGGGCGGTACGGGCGCCTCGCGCGCGCCCTGCGGCCCGGTCGAGTCGGGCGGCGAGGAGACGGCCCCCTCCTCCGGGGCCGCGCGCAGCGCCTCCCACCCGGGGCCCTGCACCACCCGGGCGCCGGCGGTCGGCTCCGGCCGGCCGTCCCCGGGCGGCGGCCCGGCGGCCCGCCCCACGGTCACACAGCCGGTGGCGGTGAGTCCGGCCAGGGCCCAGGCGGCCAGGGAGAACACGGTCCTCGCAGTCATCGTCGTACGGTCCACACGCGCCACTCTGGCGGTTGTGCGCCCCCCGGGGCGGCCGGTTGGGCGCACAAGGGCCCGCACGGGTGACATCCGGTCAGCCAGGTGCGCCGAGCATCCCCCGCAGCAGCTCCGTCAGACCGGTGCGCAGCTCGGCGGGGGAGGGCGGCTCGGCGTGGTAGCTCCCGGCCGCGCAGGTGAACATGATCCCCTCCGCCCAGGCGATCAGGGAGAGGGCGTGCCGCTCCGGGTCGGTCGAACCCGCCGTCCTCAGCAGCCCGGTCAGGGCGGTACGGAACCTGGCTCCCGTGGCGTCGTAGTAGGCGCGCAGCTCGGGGCGCCGGGTCGCCTCCAGGGCGAGTTCATGGCGGGCGATGAGCAGGGTCCGGTCGCCGTCGATGCAGCGATGCAGCCCGAGGGCGAAGGCGTCGAGCAGCGCCTCGGGAACACCGGCGGGCGCGCCGTCCCGCCGCCCCGCTCCGTCCGCCGTGCCCGGTGTATCCGGTGCGTGCGGTGGTGCCGTTACGGGGGTGGGTGCCGGTACGGGGATGCTCTCCAGGCCCAGCAGCGCCCCCTCGCGCTCCGCGAGGCGCCGGACCGCCGCCTCCAGGAGGGCCTGCCGGGTGCGGCAGTGGTTGGAGGCGGAGCCCTGTGGGAGGCCCGCCGCCTCGTCCACCGCGCGGTGGGTGAGACCGCGCATCCCCCGTTCGGCCAGCAGTTCCAGGGCGGTGTCGGCGATCAGGTCGGCCCGGGTCCTGGTGGGGGAGCCCGGTCCGGCGGTCGGGGTGGGGGTACCCGGTCCGCCGGGAGCGGAGGCACGTGCGGTCATCCGGCCAATCTACCGCCCCTACTACAGCTGTAGTAATCTCGGAGTGTTACTACACCTGTAGTTGACTCCGGAGGAGCTGCCATGCCCGCACCCCGCGCCCGTGCCGTCGTCATCGGTGGCGGCATCGGCGGCCTCACCGCCGCCCTCGCCCTCCACCGCACCCGCTGGGAGGTCACCGTCCTGGAGCGGGCCCCCTCGCTGGAACCCGTCGGCGCGGGCATCGGCCTCGCCCCCAACGGCCAGCGCGCCCTCGATACCGTCGGCCTCGGCGACGAGATCCGGGAACTGGCCGCCTGGCAGGGCGACGGCGGACTCCGCACCCCCGACGGCCGCTGGCTCAGCCGCATCGGCTCCGCCGCCGTCGCCGCGCGCTTCGGCGGCCCCGTCGTCATCGCCCACCGCGCCGAACTCGTGGCACGGCTCCTCGCCCGCATCCCCGGCGGAACCGTCCGTACCGGTGTCACCGCCCGTCTGCTCGACCCCGGAAAGGCCCAGGGTGCCCCCGCCCGGGTCGCCGCCGACGGCGAAGAGATCGAGGCCGACCTCGTCGTCGGCGCCGACGGCATCCACTCCGGTGTCCGCCGCGCCCTCTTCCCCGGCCACCCCGGCCCCCGCTACTCGGGCCTCACCACCTGGCGGGTCGTCGTCCCCGGCCTCGGCCGCCCCTTCCCGCCCCACGAGAGCTGGGGCCGGGCCATGCTCTGGGGCACCCTCCCGCTCCAGGACGGCCGGATCTACGCCTACGCCGCCGCCCCCGCGCCCGCCGGGGAACGCGCCCCGGACGAACACGCCGAACTCCTGCGCCGCTTCGGGAACTGGCACGACCCCATCCCCGCGATCCTCGGCTCCCTCACCCATGACCAGGTGCTCCGCCATGACGTCCACCATCTGATCGACCCGCTGCCCGCCTTCCACCGGGGCCGCACCGCCCTCCTCGGCGACGCCGCCCACGCCATGGCCCCCAACCTCGGCCAGGGCGGCAACCAGGCCATCGAGGACGCCGTCGTCCTCGCCCACCACCTCGGCCCCGGCCCCGGCCGTGGCATCGACCGGGGTCCCGCGCTCGCCGCCTACAGCGCCGAACGCCTCCCCCGTACCACCGCCGTCGTCCGCAAGGCCGCCCGCGTCGCCCGGCTGGTCCAGCTCTCCAGCCGCCCCGCCGTCGCCGCGCGCGACGGAGTGCTGCGCCTCGCCGCCCTCCTCGGCCCCGGCGCCGCCGTCCGCACCATGGACGGGATCGCCGACTGGCGCCCGCCCCGGCGCACGTATGCTGACCGGGCGCCGCAGGGGCGCGCGACGGAACGGGGAGGCATCGGGTGAGGATCGGCTGCATCGGACTCGGGGACATCGCGCAGAAGGCGTACCTCCCGGTACTCGGCACCCTCCCCGGGGTCGAACTCCACCTCCAGACCCGCACCCCCGCCACCCTCGCCCGGGTCGGCGACGCCCACCATGTGCCCGCTCACCGGCGCCACACCACCCTGGACGCGCTGCTCGCCCAGGACCTCGACGCCGCCCTGGTGCACGCCCCCACCGAGGTCCACCCCGAGATCGTGACGGCCCTGCTCGAAGCCGGGGTCCCCACCTATGTCGACAAGCCCCTCGCCTACCACCTCGCCGACTCCGAGCGGCTGGTCCGGCTCGCCGAGGAACGCGGCACCGGGCTCGCCGTCGGCTTCAACCGCCGCCACGCGCCCGCCTACGCCCAGTGCGCCGACCACCCGCGCGATCTGATCCTCATGCAGAAGAACCGCGTCGGGCTCGCCGAGGAGCCGCGCCCCCTCGTCCTCGACGACTTCATCCATGTCGTCGACACCCTCCGCTTCCTCGCCCCCGGCGACATCGAGCACACCGACATACGCGCCAAGGTGGTCGACGGCCTCGTCCACCATGTGACGCTCCAGCTCTCCGGCGAGGGCTTCACCGCACTCGGCATCATGAACCGCAAGAGCGGCTCCACCGAGGAGATCCTGGAGGTCTCCGGCCAGGACACCAAGCGCGAGGTGCGGAACATCGCCGAGGTGATCGACCACAAGGGACAGCCCAGCGTCCGGCGGCGCGGCGACTGGGTGCCGGTCGCCCGCCAGCGCGGCATCGAACAGGTCACCCTCGCCTTCCTCGACGAGGTCCGCGCGGGCCGCGTCCCCAGCGCCCGGGACGCCCTGCTCACCCATGAACTCTGCGAGCGGGTGGTCCTGCGGATCGAGGAGCTCACCGGCCGCGGCTGAGCCGGCGGACACCCGCCGCCGCGCCCAGCGCCACCAGCGCGCCGAACGCCCCGTACACCGCCCAGTCGCCGTAACGGAGATAGGCCGTCGTCCCCCGGGCGAGCGGCAGTTCGTACACCGCCGCACCGCTGGCCGAGGTGGCGAGCACGGGGCCCCGCCGGCGGCCGTCCGGGCCGTATGCCGTACTCACTCCGGTGAGGGTGGCGTGCGCCACCGGCCGGCCGCTCTCGGCGGCCCGCAGCGCCGCGAGCGAGGCATGCTGCTCGGGGGCCCAGCTCCGCTGGAAGGTCGAGGTCGCCGACTGGACCACCACCAGTCGCGCCCCCTCGGCCGCCAGCCGCCGGGTCATGTCCGGGAACGCCGACTCGAAACAGACCAGCGGCCCCACCCGGAGCCCGTCGGCCAGGGTCAGCACCACCGGACGGGTGCCGCGCAGCCGGTCCTCCGCCGCCGCCCGGCCCACGGAGGTGGCCCAGCCGAGGAGCCCCCGCGCCGGGACGTACTCACCGAACGGGACCAGCCGCATCTTGTCGTAGCGGTCCCCGGTCGGCCCGGCGGGCCCCACCAGCACCGCGCTCTTGTGGATCCCGCCGCCGGGGCCCGGCCGCCGGGCGTCCACATTGACCAGCAGCTCCGCCCCCACCGCCCGGGAGAGCGCCGCGAGCCGCCGGGCCAGATCCGGACGGCGGCCGAGATCGGCGCCCACACTGCTCTCGCCCCACACCACCAGATCGAGGTCGCGTCCGGCGAGGCCCCGCGTCAGCTCCTCGGCCCGCGCGAAACGCCGCTCGGCGCCGTCGTGACCGTCGAGGACACCGGGCTGGACCAGGGCGACCCGTACCCGCCCCGACTCCTCGGGACGCGGCGCCGCGACCGCCACCACCGTGGCGGCGAGCGCGCACACCCCCAGCGCGCCGCAGACCGGGACGCGGGCCCGGGGGAGCGCGATCACCGCCGTCACGGCGGTGTTCACGGCCACCACCGCCAGACTCACCAGCCACACCCCGCCCACCGACGCCAGCCGCAGCGCCGGGGCGACCTGCCACTGGCCGGCCCCCAGCAGGCCCCATGGCCCGCCGAGCCCCTGCCAGGAGCGCACCAGCTCGATCATCAGCCAGCCGCACGGAACCGCCACCAGCGCGGCCAGGGCGGCCCGGGGTCCGCCCGCCGGATCCCCGAGCAGCGCCCGGACCAGCCATCCCCACGGGGCCCAGAGCAGGGCGAGGAGCGCGGCGAGGACCACCGTGAACACATGGAGGCTGGGTATCAGCCAGTGGTGGACGGCGACCATGAAGCCCAGCCCGCCGAGCCAGCCCTCGACGACGGCCCGCCGCCCGGTCGGCGCGGTCCGCAGCAGCAGCATCCACGGGACGAGCGCGCCGTACGCGAGCCACCACAGCGAGGGCTCGGGGAAGGTGAGCGCGGGCAGCGCCCCGGCGACGACGGCGGCGAGGGCGCGCGCCCCGGACCCCGGTACGCCGCCCGTCCACCGCACCACCGCGCCTCCTCGCCCGGGGACTCCCCCCAGTGTGGCGGCGCGGCGGGAGGGGGGCTACCCGGCGTGCGGGCCCGGGAGGACGCCCTCCCGGTGCCACCGCTCCCGCGCCGTGAGCCCGCTGAGCAGCCAGCCGTCCCCGGCCCGGACCGCGGTGAAGACATAGCGCCCGCCCGAGATCCGGCCCTCGCCCGTCTCCCGCGCCATCGGGATCAGATAATCGGCCCGCACCTCGGCGGTGTCCCCGGGCGACCCGTCCAGCTCGTCGATGCGCACCAGCCGGTTCACGATCAGATGCTGCCGTACGGGGAAGAGCGCCATCGCCCGGACGATCTCCTCGGCCGCCTCGGCGATGGGGGCGGCGGTGCCGCCCGCGTCGCGGTAGTCGAGCACGGCGTCCTGGGTGAACAGGGCCGCCAGATTCTTTCGGTCCGCGTCGTCGACGGCCACGGCGTAACCGGTGACCAGCTCGTCCACGGCCAGCCGGTCCATCATCCTCGCGAGATCCACACGCTGTGTCATCGCCTCAGTCTCGGGCCCCGGCCACCCCTGGCCAAGAGCCCTGCGCCACTTGGCGCGGCGCCGCTTCGGCGACATCGCCGGGCGGGGGGCAGCCCTGGCCCGGAGGAGGCCCCGCACGTGCGGGGACGACTACTACGCCCTGTGGGTCCAAGGTGACGGGACAGGACCACCCCCGCGCGGGGACGACCTGCTCTACAACGCGTACCTCGGCCCATATTGGGGACCACCCCCGGACGCGCGGGGACCACGCGTTCCCGGACTTCACCATGCTGGCGAGGGCCGGACCACCCCCGCCCGCGCGGGGACCACACCTCGCGACCTGCTCATTCACCGGCCGAAGGGGCGATTCTCCTTCACCTCCGTCGACTCCGGCACAACGGACCTTCCGGATGAAGCCGTTCGTCCGGTCCGGCGCGGACCGGGGTCACCCACCCGCACGTGCCGACTTCCGCGCCAGCTCATACGCCGGGAGCGCCGAAGGGTCCTCCGAAGCGCCCATCCCCCCGAGTTGGACCGCGACGATACCGTCCGGCGTCCCCACGGCGAAGGCGCGGGCGGTGATGTCCTCGTCGTCCGTCTGACCGGGGGACTCGGTGAAGACCGCCTCCGTGATGGGGGAGGCCCCCGTACGGACCGAGGAGTAGCGGGACTGCTTCAGCCGGAGGGTCACGCCGTCGACCAGGCTCTTCAGCGCCTGCTCGGGGGTGCGCCCGGCCGTCGGGGCCGTCCAGACGCGCAGGGGGGCGACCCCCGGGGGGTCCTCCGTGCGCAGCTCGCAGACGAGCGAGAACTCCTTGCGCTCCGGGTCCGCCGAGGCGGAGGCGGCCGCGGTGGCCGTCGCCTGCCAGCCGGGGGGCAGGTCGAAGGAGACCGGCAGGGCGCAGCCGGAGTCCCGGGGGCCAGCCTTCCGTGCCTGGGGCGTCTCGCCGCCCCGGGGTTCCGGGTCCGCGCCCGTCCTCTTGGTCTCGCTGCTGCACCCCGAGACCAGTACCCCCAGCACCAGCGCCGTCATCGGCACCGCGCCCCGTACGGTCCGCCCCATGACGGATCCCCCCTGTTCGTCCACGACTTGGGGTGATCCTAAGTGGTGCGCCGCGCCGTCCCCCGGCGGACCGACCGCAGGACGACGAACTTCGGATCGCTCGCCACGACCTCGCAGTTGCCGAAGAGCTTGCGCAGCCGGATGTGGTAGCCGAGGTGGCGGTTGCCGATGACCCAGAGTTCGCCCCCGGGCCGGAGCGCCCGGCGTGCGCCGGTGAACATCCGGCGGGCGGTGGTGTCGGTGGTCGCGCGGTGGGAGTGGAAGGGGGGATTGGTGAGGACGAGGTCGACGGAGGAGTCGGGGAGCGGGGACATGCCGTCGCCGACGACGAAGCGGGCCCGCTCCCCGTCGGGGACGTTGTCGCGGTAGGTGGCCTCGGCGGAGGCGACCGCGGAGTAGGACTCGTCGATGAAGGTGATCTCCGCGTCGGGCGCGGTCAGGGCGACGGCCGTGCCCACCACGCCGTTGCCGCAGCCGAGGTCCACGACCCGCGCGGAACCGTCGGGGGTGGGCAGATGCCGCAGGAAGAGCCGGGTGCCGATGTCCAGCCGGTCGGCGCAGAAGATGCCCGCGTGGTTGGTGACGGTGTGCCCCGCCAGCACCCCCGTGTCGTCGGGGAGCGCGTACCGCAGTGGCCAGGGGCTGGGCCCCGGGGTGCTCGCCGGGTCGGGGGTGCAGTGGATCAGCCGGGCCTTGCGTACCGCGAGCGAGGTGCGGGTGGGGCCGATGATCCGCTCGAAGAGCTTGAGGGTCGAGGTGTGGATCTCGCTGACCATGCCGGTGCCGACGACGACCGTGCCCGGGTGCAGCGCGGGTGCCAGCCGGTGCAGCTGGTCCTCCAGCAGGGCCAGGCTCTTGGGCACCCGTACCAGCAGGACGTCGATCCGTCCCGGCGGGGTGTCACGGGCGGTGAGCAGCGCGTCCGGGTCGGCGGTGAGCCCGTTGCGGGCGAGATTGGCGAGGGTCGCCTCATGGCCGAGGAAGGAGTCGGTGATCTGTACGGGGCGGTGGGCCGCGAGGGCGGTGGTCAGCGCCCCCCAGCGGTCCCCGGCGACGACCACGGTTCCGGAGAGATCGGTTCCGTCCTCGGCGAGCTGCCGCAGCAGATACTCATCGGCCGCGTCCCAGGCGCGCAGCTGGTCGCGGGGGTCCTCGGGGAAGCGGGTGAGGGCGAAGTCGCCCCAGGACGTGCTCAAACGGTTCATCGTGCAGTCAGGCTAGCCCAGTACGGGGCCGGGTCCCGCCAGGCCGGGCGCGGTGTTCCGCCGCCGGGCCTCCCGGTCTTCGCTACTGCGACGCGTCTGCGATCCGCTGGGCTTCGGGGGTCGGTACGGAGGGCTCCGCTCAGGCGGCGGGTTCGACGTTCTCGACCCGGTCCAGCGCAGCCGCGGCCCACCGCAGGACGAGCGCCTCGTACTCGCCGCGCCGTTCCTCGGGCAGCTGGCCGTCGGCCCACAGCTCGCGGATACGAGCGTTCAGCTCGGCGGCGGACAAGCCTGACAAGGCGGACAAAGAAGTCTCTGACTCGCGGGGAAGGGGGGACATGCGAACAGATTACGGCCTCGGGCGGGGCGTCGTCTCCCCCGTTGGTGGTGGAGCAAGTCACCCTTCCCGCCCGTACGGGCGCTCAGCGTATGCGTTCCGGCCAAGGTGAACTGGGCACTTCCCGGCGGGAGGAGGTCGGGGGCGACAGGAACGACCCCCGCTTGTGGTGATGAACCTCATGGCGTGGACCGTGTGGTGTCGCTCACGGCGCCGGGTTGCTCCACGGCGGTGTAGCGGTGGTCACATTCGCATACGGAACCTCGCGCGCCCCGGGTGTCCCGTGTGCGTACGGGGTTCCGGGGAGCGCCCTGTGGACCGGAGCCCGCCCCGACGGCGGCTGGGGGACGGGTGAAAGCGCTGGTGATCGATGGCCCCGGGGAAGGGGGTGGCGGACGGCGCGCCCGCCGCCGGATGCGCCGGGCGCACCACCCGCGCCCCGGGCGGCTGACCGGCCGAGCAGTACGGTTCGGAACGGGCCCCGCGCCGTACCGCCGGTAAAGCCCGCCGGGCCCCGATCGCGGGACCGGTTCCCGCCGGGACGGCCCTCCGGGGCGCGCACCCGCCCGCGCCGCCGTCCGCCAGGGGTACGCCGACAGGAATCCGCCGTTCTGTGGATCCTGTGAAACCGGGCCCCCGTTCCGGCCCTCCTGGAGCCCTCCGTTCCGGCTCCATCCGTACCCCTGCGACGGGTCCGGGCCGTCGCCCGAACTCCCTGATCAGCCGCCGGATTCGCCCGCGTGCGGGCTCAGTACTCCGGCGCCCACCAGGATGAACAGCAGGATGCCCAGGAGGATGCGATAGATGACAAAGGGCATAAAGCTCTTGGTGGTAATAAATCGCATGAACCATGCGATGACCGCATATCCCACGATGAAGGCCACCACCGTGGCGAACAGGGTCGGCCCCCAGGAGACATGCCCCTCGCCCGCGTCCTTCAGCTCGTACACCCCCGAGGCGAGCACCGCCGGGATGGCGAGGAGGAAGGAGTAACGGGCCGCGGCCTCACGGGTGTAGCCCATCAGCAGCCCGCCGCTGATGGTCGCGCCGGAGCGGGAGACGCCCGGGATCAGTGCCATCGCCTGGCAGAAGCCGTAGATCAGGCCGTCCTTGACGGTGAGGTCGCGCAGGGTCTTGCGCTCTTTCGCCGCCCGGTGCCGGCCGCCGGACTCGTCGCGGGCGGCGAGCCGGTCGGCGATGCCGAGGACGATGCCCATGACGATCAGGGTGGTCGCGATCAGCCGCAGATCGCGGAAGGGGCCCTCGATCTGGTCCTTGAGGGTGACCCCGAGCACGCCGATGGGGATGGAGCCGACGATGACCAGCCACCCCATCTGGGCATCGTGGTCATGGCGCATCGCCTTGTCGGTGAGCGAGCGGAACCAGGCGGAGAGGATCCGTTTGATGTCCTCACGGAAGTAGATCAGGACGGCCGTCTCGGTGCCGATCTGTGTGATCGCGGTGAAGGCCGCGCCGGGGTCCTCCCAGCCCGCGAAGGCCGCGGTGAGGCGCAGATGCGCACTGGAGGAGATCGGCAGGAATTCGGTCAGCCCCTGGACGAGGCCGAGAATCAGGGATTCGAACCAGGACATGGAAAAGCGCGCCACCCAAGAAAGATCATTTCTGAACGGCGCGCGTCATCATATGAGTCAGATAAAAGCACTCGAATGCGCGCCGGTGCGAAATGAGCGTAGCGCTCCGAGGTGAACACGAAGTGGCGTACGGGCGGACCGTGTACCGAGAACCGCTGTACGAGTGGTCCCCGATGGGCCGGTGGCCCCGGCGCGCCGTCGGCCCGGACGGCCAGGAGGGAACCGGCGGACCGTCAGCCCCGGGCCAGGGCGCGCCGCTTGCGCCAGGCCACCGCCGTCGCGATCAGTCCGGTCACCACGATGAACCCCATCGCGGCGAGGAAGGCGGGGGAGGTGGGCGAACTCGCGCGCGCCCCCGCCACCACGTACGCCGCCGTGTTCGGAATGGTGCCCAGCGCCGTGGCCAGCAGAAAGGGCGGATATCCCATCCGGGAGACCGCGGCACAGTAGTTGGCGGCGGCGAACGGAATCCCCGGAAAGAGCCGGATGGCCAGCATCGAACGGAAGGCGTGTTCGCTCAATTGGGTGTCCGCCGTGGTGAGGATCCGCCCCCGCAGCAGCGGACGGAGGGCGTCCTGGCCGAGCAGCCGGCCCAGTGTGAAGGCGATCCCCGCGCCCAGGACCGTCCCGGCGACCGCCGCCGGCAGACCCGCCTGCGTACCGAAGAGCGCGCCCGCCGCGAGATTGAGGATCGGCCGGGGGACGAACGCCGCCGTGCACGCCCCGTAGGCGAGCGCGAAGAACACCACCGAGGCGGCACCCGTCAGCCGTGCCGACGGCCAGCCGTCCGCCAGCAGCCGCTGTGGCTCGTACAGCACCACCAGGGCTCCGGCGCAGACCAGCATCAGGACCAGCAGCGACAGCCGCGACCACGGGGAGAGCAGCACCCGGCCGCAGCGCACGGCGAGGGCGGACGGCTGTCGGGGAGCGGGTTCGAACATCCGGGGAGACTAACCGACAACCGGATGTGATCGCCGTGATGACCGTCGCTGCCACGCCGGACGATTTCCGCGCGGAGGCGTCCCGGGGCGTCGGGACAGCCCCACGGCCCACCCGTACCAGGGATCGCGGCGACCTCCGGGGACCCACCCGTACCAGGGGTCGTGAGGGCGGGCCGCCCCGGTGAAAACCAGTCGACGCCGTCCGCCCCGAGGGCGATGATCGGTGACATGTTCCGGCCGGTCGTTCCCGCAGTGCCCCGCACGGTGGCACCGGAGCCCCAGGCCGCCCTGTTCCTTACCGGATCCCTCACCGGATCCCCCAGCGGATCCGCCGCCGAGCCCTCCTCCGGGCCGCCCGCCGTCCGGCATCCGCGCTGTGCCGCCGACGTCATCGTGGTGCCCCCTCCCAGCGGCACCCGACGCTGACCCTTCCCGGATCGTCCGGCGGGGCCCCTGTGGGGAGGGTCGGCCCGCTCCCGGGGCCTTGCACACCTTCGTCACGAACTCCGAGGAAGTGCCATGTCCACTGTGTCCACCGCCCCGAATCCCTGCGACCGCCCCGCCACCGCCAAGCCGCACCTCAATATCGGCACCATCGGCCATGTCGACCACGGCAAGACCACCCTCACCGCCGCCATCACCCTGGTCCTGAGCGCCCGGGGCGGCGGCACCTTCGTCCCCTGCCACCGGATCGACCGGGCCGCCGAGGAGATCGTCCGGGGCATCACCATCCACCTCGGCCAGGTCGAGTACGAGACCGAGACCCGCCACTACGCCCATGTCGATCTCCCCGGCCACGCCGACTTCGTCCGGACCACCGCCGCCGGGGCCTGTGGCCTCGACGGAGCCGTCCTCGTCGTCTCGGCGCCCGACGGGGTGATGCCGCAGACCGCCGAACATGTGCTGATCGCGCGTCAGGCGGGGGTCGACCATCTCGTCGTCGCCCTCAACAAGGTGGAGATGTGCGACGACGAACGCGCCGGCGAGGTCGAGCGGGACATCCGCGCCCTGCTCGACGCCCATGGCTACGGCGGGGACTCCACCCCCGTCGTCCGGGTCTCCGCCCTCGGCGCCCTGGAGGGCCGGCCACGCTGGACCGCCGCGGTGGAGGCGCTGCTCGACGCGGTGGAGACCTATGTACCCCTGCCGCAACGGGCCACCGCCGCGCCCCTGCTGCTGCCCGTGGTCCGCGCCCTCACCGTCACCGGGCGGGGCACCGTGGTCACCGGGGTGCTGGAGCGCGGCACGGTACGGATCGGTGACCCGGTCCAGCTGGTGGGGGCCGAGAGCGGCCCGAGGACCTGCACCGTCACCGGCCTCCAGTCCTTCGGCCGCCCGCTGGAGCACGCGAGCGCCGGGGACCGGGTCGCGCTGCTGCTGCGCGGGGTGCCCCGGGAGGCCGTCCGACGCGGCCATGTGGTCGCCCAGCCCGGCAGCCTGGTCCCCGGGCGGGACTTCGCCGCGTGGGTACGGCTGCTCTCCGGGCGGGAGGGCGGCCGGACCCGGCCGGTGGACAGCGGCTACCGGCCCCAGTTCCATCTGCGCACCGCCGATCTCACCGGCCGGATCGACCTCGGCGCCCCGGACACCGCCCGCCCCGGCTCCACCGTCGCCATGACCGTACGGCTGGGCCGCCCCACCCCACTGGAGCCGGGGCTCGGCTTCGCGGTCCGCGAGGGCGGGCGGACCATCGGCACGGGGACGGTGACCGAGGTGCTGTGACCGGGTCCGCCCCCGGCCGTGCGGCACCAGGGCCCGCGCCGCCCGCCCCCCGGGGCCGGGCGGCGCGGGCCCCTGGAGCAGGCGCCCCCGGGGAGAGGGGACAATGAACAGGTGAACGAACCGCTCGACGAGCCGCGCCCCGTCATCCGGGACGTGGACTTCGGCACCGCCCGGCTGCTCCCCGATGTCGACCGGCCACGGGCCTGGCTGCTCACCGTCGACGGCGCCCCGCAGTCCTATGTGGACCTCGACGCCCCTGCCCATCTGGAGTTCGAGTACACCCGGCGGCTGGCCCACGCCATCGCCGTCCACCCGCCCGCCGGGACCCCGCTGGACATCGTCCACCTCGGCGCCGGAGCGCTCGCCCTGCCCCGGCAGGTGGCCGCCGTGCGGCCCGGCTCCCGACAGCTCGCCGTCGAGGCCGACCGGGGTCTGATCGCCCTGGTCGGCGAGGTGCTGCCGCTGCCCGCCGACTCCGGGATCGAGGTCCGCGCGGCCGATGCCCGCGACTGGATCGAGACCGCCCCCGCAGCCTCGGCCGATGTCGTCGTCGCCGATGTCTACGGCGGTTCCCGGGTCCCGGCCCGGCTCACCTCCCTGGAGTACGCGCGCGCCGCCGCCCGGGTGCTCCGCCCCGGCGGGATCCATGCCGCCAATCTCGCCGACGGCACCCCCTTCGACTTCCTCCGGGGGCAGCTCGCCACCTGGCGCGAGGTCCTGCCGGAGCTGGCCGTCGTCGCCGAGGCGCCCGTGCTGCGCGGCCGCCGCTTCGGCAATGTGGTGGTGCTCGCCGCCGGCGTCCCGCCCGACCTCGCGGCGCTGACCCGGCGGGTCGCCGCGGACCCCTTCCCCGCGCGGGTGGTCCACGGGGCCGCGCTGGACCGGCTCATCGGGGACGCCCGGCCGGTCACCGACGCCTCGGCCCGACCGTCACCCCGGCCGCCGGACGGTACCTTCGGCATCGGCTGAGGCGGCACCGGTCACCCCGGGAGCCTCGGTGACCCCGGGTGCTCCGGTCGTGTCGGAAACCCCGGAAGCCCCGGCCGCCGGGTCCTTCCGGGTACGGCGGTCGGTCAGATTCCGTACCTCCGGCACCAGCAGCACCAGCGCGGTCGCCACCACCACCAGCACCGCGCAGCCCCACAGCGCGGGACCGCGCCCGAAGATGCTCTCGGCTGGCCCGGCGAGCGCGGTGGCCACCGGCAGCATCGCCACCGAGCCGAACCAGTCGTACGACGACACCCGGGACAGCTTCTCCTCCGGGATCTCCTGGTGCAGCGCGGTCATCCAGGTCACCCCGAACACCTCGATCGCCACGCCGTTGAGCAGCATGGCCACCACCAGCGCCTCGATCGGCAGCGGCACGGCGAGCGCCGCGGGCAGGACGGCGTAGGAGAAGACACAGAGCGTGCCCGCGAGCAGCAGCCGCCGGGGCCGCCAGCGGGTCATCAGCACCGCGCCCAGCAGGGTGCCGACGCCGAAGGCGGCCAGTGCGATGCCCCAGGGCCGGGAGCCGCCGAGTTCGTCCCGGGCGACCATCGGCCCGTACACCCCCTGCGCCGCGCCGATGACGGCGACGACCACGGTGAACTGCGCGATGATCGACCACAGCCAGGGTCTGCCGATCACCTCGTGCCAGCCCTCGCGCAGATCCGCCAGCAGTCCGCCGCCGCGTGCGCGCGGGGCGATATGGCTCACGTCCAGAAAGGCGCGCAGCAGCCCGGCGACGGCGAACGCGGCGGCGTCCACGGCGAGCACCCAGCCGGCCCCGAACGCGGCGATCATCCCCCCGCCCAGCGCCGCCCCGCCGATGGCGGCCCCGTGCATCGCCATCCGGAAGAGCGCGAACGCGCGGCTCACCTGATCGCCGCTGACACTGGAGAGCAGCATTCCCTCGGCCGCCGGGCTGAAGAACGCCTGGCCGGTGCCGCCGAGCGAGGTCAGCACCATCATCTGCCAGAGCCGGGGCTCGCCGGAGAGGACCAGAACGGCGAACACCGCCTGGGAGACGCAGTTGAGGGCGTTGGCGGCGACCATCACATGGTGCCGGGGTATCCGGTCGGCCACCGCGCCGCCGATGAGCAGAAAGAGGACGAGCGGGAGCGTCCGGGCGGCGGTGACCAGCCCGACCTCGGCCGCGCCGCCGCCCGTCTCGATCACCGCGAAGGCCGCCGCGATCGTCGCCCCATGGCTGCCGAGCTGGGTGACGACGGCCGCGGCGGCCAGCAGGACGTAGTTGCGACCGGCCCAAGAGGGGCGCCGGGAGGACCACCGGCCGGATGCGCGGGAGACGGGGGGAGGGGTGGTCACCCCGCGACTATTCCGCCCCGTGCCCGGTCTGCCAAGCGAATAAACGGCCCCGCCGCGCCGGGTCCCGTACCGGATGTGCGCGGTACGGGTACCGGCCGTGGGCGGTACGAGGGGCTCAGCGGGGGGCCGTTCCGGCGAGGCGGAGGGTGGTGAGGATCTTCTCGACGGTGGCGTCCGGGATCTCGTCGGCCACCCCCTTGTCGGCGTAGAGCACCCAGGTCCGGAACTCTCCGTCGGGGTCCTTGAAGGTGAAGGCGGCGGCCTTGCCGTCGGTGGCGCACGGGGTGTTCTTCCGTACGCCCACGGCGGTCGCGGTCGCCAGACTGCCCCGGATCCCGGAGGCGGTGGTGAACGGCCGGGCGGGAGTGGTCCGTACGGTCCCCTTGGGCTCCGTCTGCGCATAGGCGCCCCAGGCCCAGAAGCCCGCCTCGGCGGTCGCGGCGCTCGCGGTGTCCTTGGCGCCCTTGCCGCCCTTGGTGCCGACGGTGGCCCGGCTGGACGAGACGGAGGGGCCGCCGTCCTTGCCCTCGGCGGTGCAGGAGTCGGGCCGGAGGTGCGCCGGCGCGGACATGGTGACCAGCGGGGCTCCGCCGCCCTTGGCCCGGTCCTCCAGGAAGGTGCTGATCCCCGAGGGGGCGACGGTCCACGCCGCCGGGACGTCGAAGCGGGTGCCGTGCTTGGGGTTGGTGACGACCTTCCAGCCCTTGACGGTCGGTTCGCTCTCCCCGGCGCCGCGCGGGTTCTCCGCCGCCGGAGCGGGGGCGTCCGCAGGCTTCTCCGGCCCCTTCGCCCGGTCGGTGTCCCGCTCGGAGGTACGGGCCCGCTCGCCCGTCCCGGCGGCAGCCGGAGCGGGATCCTCCCCGCCGAGGACGATCACTCCGGTGATCACCGCCGTCGCGACGACCGCCGCCACCGCGCCGATGGCGACCCGCCGCGTCCGCCGCCGGTCGTCCTGGTCGTCCCGATGGTCCGGCCCGCCACCGCCGTAGGGGTACCCCGGCTGCCCCGGGTACGGGGGAGTGCCCGGCGCCCCCTGCCCCGCGTACGGGTGGGGCGGCTGCCCCTGGCCGGGCGGGGGATACCCGGGCGGCTGATACGGATCCGGCTGCGGAGGGTGCCCGCCACCGGGCTGCTGCTGTGCTGGCCACATGGCCAGAACCCTAGTGCCGTGCGGAGACGCCCAGGCGCCCGGGAGACCCGCTGTCCCTGCCGGCGGGGTTCCCCTATGCCTCGGCCAGACCGTTCTCCCAGGCCCAGGCGGCGATGCCCACCCGGTTACGGGCCTTCAGCTTCGCCTGGACGTTGGCGATATGGGTCTTGGCGGTGCCCGCCGAGATGAAGAGCCGCTCGCCGATCTCGGCGTTGGTGAGGCCCTCCGCGACCAGCCGGGCGATCTCGCTCTCCCGGGCGGTGAGCGGCGTCAGGGCCGGGGACGCCGCCGGGGCCGGGGCCGGGGCCGGAGCGAGGCTCCGGAGCAGCCGGACCGTGATCTGAGGGCTGATGAGAAGGTCCCCGGCCATCGCGGCCCTGACCCCCTCGATCAGCAGCCCGGGGCCCGAGCGCTTCAGCAGGAACCCGCAGGCCCCGTCCCGCAGCGCCGTGCGGACGTAGTCGTCGTGGTCGAAGGTGGTGACGACCAGGACGCGCAGCGGGTCGGGTACGCCGGGTCCCGCGAGCCGCCGGGTGAGTTCGAGGCCGTCCAGGCCCGGCATCCGGATGTCGGCGAGGACCAGGTCCGGGCGCAGGGAACGGGCGAGATCGACGGCGGTGAGGCCGTCCGCCGCCTCACCGACCACGGCCATGTCGGGCTGCGAGCCGAGGATCAGACGGAAGCCGTTGCGGATGTCCTCCTGGTCGTCGGCGATCAGGATCCGGGTCGGTCCGGGGAGGGCGGTCATGGCGTCTCTTTCGGGGGAGTGGCGGGGAGAACGGCGGTGAGCCGCCAGCCGCCGTCGCCGTGCGGCCCCGCCGAGAGGGTTCCCCCGAGGGCCCGGGTGTGCTCGGTGAGGGAGGGGAGGCCGAGACCGCCCCGGGCGACACGGCGGCGGGCCGGTCCGGGGCGGGTCCCCCGGTCGTTGGTGACCCGGATCTCCACCGTGGCGGCCGTGGCGGTGAAGACGACGGTGGCATGGGAGGCGCCGGGTGCGTGCCGGCGGATGTTGGTCAGTGCCTCGACGACGATGCGGTACGCGGCGCGGCCCGCCTCGCGGGAGAGCGCCCGCGCGACCGGGGGAGGCAGCTCCAGCCGCGCCCGGGTGGCCCCCGCCGAGGTGAAGTCCGCTATCAGGGTGGGGAGCCGGGACAGATCGGGGAGCGGCTCGGTGGTGGACGCCTCCGGGCCGTGCAGCATCTCCACCGTCCGGTCCATCGAGGCCAGGGCGCTCAGGCCCGCCCTCTCGATGCGTTCCAGGGCGAGGAGCGCCTGGCCGGGGTCGGTGGCGGCGACAAAGCGGGCCGCCTGGGCCTGGACGACGATTCCGCTGATGTCATGGGCGACGAAGTCATGGAGGTCCCGGGAGAGTTGACGGCGCTGGGTCCGGCGGGCCTCGGCGACCGCGCTCCGGCGGCGCCGTGCCTGGCGGCGGGGGTAGGCGCCGGCCGCCACCGAGGCGGCCGCAGGAACCAGCCAGAAGGCGACGGCTCCGATCGATTCCAGGAAGGACTCGTCGGCGACCAGCGGCAGCGGCCAGAGGGCCACCGCCAGGACGCCCGGCGGGAGGGCCCAGGTGAGGTCCCGCCGGGGTGACCAGCGGGTGACCACGGCCAGGAGGAGCAGCAGGACGGCGGTCTCCACCAGCTTCCAGCCGGGGCCGGGCCCGGCCTTCGGCAGGGCGAAACTGGTGATCAGTGAGAGGACCGCGCAGACCGAGGCCGGGCGGGCGAGGCGGCCCAGCCGCCGGCGGACGGTGGTACGCGGGCCTGCGGCGGCCCACACCAGTGCGCCCGCCGCCGTGAGCACCGGCAGAGTGCCCAGCGCCATGACGGCCGGGCCGGTCGATTCCCCCATGTGATCAGCGTACGGGTGGGCACGCCGCGGGGCCCTGTGCCGATCGGCGGAGAGGCGCTGGGCGGCGGCGCGATCTCTCTGCCGATCGGCGGATGGGATCGCGCGGCGCCGGGAGCGAGGCTTGGGTCATCCAGCCGGTCACGGCGAAACCCGTCACGGCGAAACCTGTCACCTCCGGCCCCTCCGGTCCCCTTCCAGAACCAGGGAGTTCATCGTGCGCACCACCGCAATCGCCGCCCCGTACCATCCGGTGCGACCGTCCGCCATGGGTGACATCCCGGTCGCCGGAAAGCCCGCGCCCCGGGTGCCCCGTTCCGTCCGGCTGGCGGCGCACGCCGCCGCGCTGACCCTGGTGCCGTCCGGCCTGTGGCGCATCGCCGTCGCCCTCGGCTGGGACTCCGGATTCACCGACGAGTACCTCCACCCGAGCAACTTCCCCGGCTTCGACTCCTTCTACCTCATCGGCCTGAGCCTGTTCGCCGAGGCGCTCGGACTGCTGACGCTGGGGCTGATCCACCGCTGGGGCGAGGAACTCCCGCGCTGGGTACCCGTTCTGGGCGGCCGGCGCATCCCCGTGATGGCGGCGGTGGTCCCCGCCTCGCTCGGCGCGGTGCTCGTCACCCTCATCACGGTCAGTGGCGCTTTCACCTGGAACGACACCGACAACATGGGCGCCGCCGGATCCCCCGATGGCGGTCTCTACTGGGTGATGACCGCCTGCTATGTCCCCCTGCTGGCGTGGGGGCCGCTGCTCGCCGTGGTCACGGTCGCCTACTACCGCCGCCGGCGCGGGGAGCGCGGGGTCCGGCGGTGACGGCCCGCTCCTCGGCCGCCGCACCCGGGAGGTCCGGCGGTGACGGCCCGCTCCCCGGCCCCGCACCCGGGAGGTCCCGGGGATGGCCAAGCGCTTTACTCGTGGGTAACATCGCGGCCCATGAGCGCAGATCAGATGTCCGTAGGCGAACTCCTGGCCGCCACCGTCCCCATGGTCCGGACCCTGGAGCTGGAGTTCCTGGAGACCACCGCCGACCGTGCCGTGCTGCGGCTGCCGGACCGGGAGGCCCACCACAACCACATCGGCGGGCCGCACGCCGGAGCGATGTTCACCCTCGCCGAGTCGGCGAGCGGCGCGGTCGTCCTCGCCGCCTTCGGCGGGTTGCTGGACCGGGCCGTCCCGCTCGCCGTCACGGCGGAGATCGCCTACCGCAAGCTCGCCATGGGTGAGGTGACCGCCACCGCCACCCTCGGCCGCCCGGTCGCCGACATCGTCGCCGAGCTGGACGGGGGCGGCCGCCCCGAGTTCCCCGTACGGGTCACCATCGAGCGTGCGGACGGCGCGGTCACCGGGGAGATGACCATCGTCTGGACCCTCCGCCCCAAGTCCTGACCCGCCGCCCGGGATCGGGACCGTCCTGACCCCCGGATGCCCGCAGTCCTGCCCCTCCGACCTCACGACCCCCCTGGCCCCCTGACCTCCCGGCCACCCCCCTGGGTAGGCTGCCCCGGCGTCGCGCCGAGGGGGCGCGCGCCGGAAGGAGAGCGCGATGACCGCAGCACCATGGATCGCCGCCGTGGGCGGCAGGGAGCCGGACATCGCGCCGGACGCCTTCACCGCGCCCACCTCGGTCGTGGTCGGTGATGTCACCCTGGCCCCGGGGTCGGGCGTCTGGTACCACGCCGTCCTGCGCGGGGACTGCGCGCCGATCGCGATCGGCGCCGACTCCAATATCCAGGACAACTGCACCGTCCACGCCGACCCGGGTTTTCCGGTCACCGTCGGCGAGCGGGTCTCCGTCGGCCACAACGCGGTCCTGCACGGCTGCACGGTCGGGGACGACGTACTGATCGGCATGGGGGCCACCGTCCTCAACGGCGCGCGGATCGGCGCCGGATCGCTCGTCGCCGCCCAGGCGCTGGTCCCCCAGGGGATGGAGGTCCCGCCGGGCTCCCTGGTCGCCGGTGTTCCCGCCAAGGTCAGACGGGAGCTGACCGAGGAGGAGCGGGCCGGGATCGCCCTCAACGCGGCCGTCTACCGCGATCTGGCGGACACCCACCGCTCGGCGACCCCGCGCTCCTGAGCAGCGCCCGGCCCGTCCGGCGCCACCGTGACGGGCCGGGCCGGCCGGCCCCGGAAGCCGCCTGGGAATCCGCCATTCCTGGCGAAGGGGAACATCTGGATTCGGCCAAGATCAGTCTGTCTGGGACCTGTCAACGGCGCCTAGCGTGACCGGTGTCGTCCACCCACCCCCAGGGAGCGCGCATGGTCATCCCCGATCGGATCCCCGACCGGATGCCCGACATCCTGTCCCCGGAGTTCGCCGCGGACCCCTACCCCACCTACCGGGCCCTGCGCGAGCACGCCCCGCTGCTCTGGCACGAGGCCACCGGGAGCTATCTGGTCTCCCGGTACGAGGATGTGGAGCGGATCTTCAAGGACAAGGCGGGCCGCTTCACCACCGACAACTACGCCTGGCAGATCGAGCCGGTGCACGGCCGGACGATCCTCCAGCTCAGCGGCAGGGAGCACGCGGTGCGCCGGGCACTGGTGGTGCCCGCCTTCCGGGGCGCCGAGCTGCGGGAGAAGGTCCTCCCGGTCATCGAGCGCAACGCCCGGGAACTCATCGACACCTTCCGGCACACCGGGGCCACCGATCTCGTGGACTCCTTCGCCACCCGCTTCCCCGTCAATGTCATCGCCGACATGCTCGGCCTCGACAAGGCCGACCACGCCCGCTTCCACGGCTGGTACACCAGTGTCATCGCTTTCCTCGGCAATCTCTCCGGCGACCCGGAGATCGCCGCGGCGGGCGAACGCACCCGTGCCGAGTTCGCCGAGTATCTGTTCCCGATCATCCGCGAGCGCCGGGCGGACCCGGGGGACGATCTGCTCTCCGCCCTCTGCGCCGCCGAGGTCGACGGGGTGCGGATGAGCGACGAGGACGTCAAGGCCTTTTGCAGTCTGCTCCTCGCGGCCGGGGGCGAGACCACCGACAAGGCGATCGGCGCCCTTCTCACCAACCTCCTCGCCCACCCCGAGCAGTTCGCCGCCGTCCAGGAGGACCGCTCACTGATCGGCCGGGCGTTCGCGGAGACCCTGCGCCACTCCCCACCGGTACAGATGATCATGCGGCAGTCCGCCGAGGAGGTCTCCGTCGCCGGGTGCACCGTCCCCGCCGGGGCCACGGTCACCTGTCTGATCGGCGCCGCGGGCCGGGACGGGAAGCGCTACCGGGACCCGGACACCTTTGACATCCACCGTACCGATCTCGCGGCGGACAACGCCTTCACCGCCGCCGCCGACCATCTCGCCTTCGCGCTCGGACGGCACTTCTGCGTCGGCGCGCTGCTGGCCCGCGCGGAGGTGGAGACCGGCGTCAACCAGCTCCTCGACGCCATGCCGGAGCTGCGCTTCGCCGACGGCTTCGTCCCCCGGGAGCGAGGGGTCTTCACCCGGGGGCCCGCGGCGCTGCCGGTGCGCTTCACCCCCGTACCCGGCTGACATCCGTACCCGGACCGGGGTCCTGCCCCGCACCCCGGCCCCTGGGTACGGGTACGCGGGCGCGGGGCGGGCCGCCGGTCCGGTCCGGCCCCGGTCGGCGGCCGGTCCGGCTTCAGCGGCCGCCGGTCCGGCTCAGTCGGCGACCGGGGTGAAACGGACCGGCAGCGAGGTCAGCCCCCGCATCCAGATCGACGGACGCCAGGTCAGCTCCTCCGGCTCCACCGCCAGCACCACATCCGGCAGCCGCTCCAACAGCGTCTCGATCGCGGTACGGGCCACACAGTCGGCCAGCAGCGGCGCCGGATACGGACAGCGGTGCTCGCCGTTGCCGAACGACAGATGGGCGGAGTTCTCCGCGCCGACATGCCCCTCCGGCCAGATCTGCGGATCGGTGTTGGCGGCGGCGAGCCCCAGCACCAGACAGTCCCCGGCCCGGATCGTCCGCCCGCCCAGCCGGGTGTCACGGACCGCCCACCGCCCGATGAAGTTCTGGGTGGGCGTGTCCAGCCACAGCACCTCGTTGAGCGCCTGCCCCACACTCAGCCGGCCGCCCGAGACATTGAGGGCGAACCGGTCGTCGGTGAGCATCAGCCGCAGCGCGTTGCCGATCCAGTTGCCCGTCGGCTGCTGCGCCGCCGCGATCACCGAGATCAGGTCCTGGACGATCTGGACATCGGTCAGCCCGGCGGAGTGGCCCAGCATCCGGGAGGTGACATCCGGGCCGGGCGCCGCGCGCTTCTCCCGTACCAGCCGCTGGATCCGCTCCTGGACCCTCCCGTACGCGGCGACCGGGTCGTCGCCCTCCCGGGCGTCCAGCGAGATCCGCAGATCGGTCACCAGGTCCTCGGTGTCCTCGCCGCCCGCCGGCATCCCGCACATCCGCACCGCCGCCCGCATCGGCAGCGCGTGCGCGTACGCCGCCATCAGCTCCGCCCGCCCGCTCCCCGCGAAGGCGTCGATCAGCCGCTGGGCGATCTCCCGGCACCACTGGGCCAGTTCGAACTGGTCGACCCCCTCCAGCGCCTGGGTGATCACCCCCGCCCGCCGCTGGTGCTCGGCCCCCTCCGTGAAGAGCACCGACGGCTGATGGCCGACAAAGGGCATCAGCGGCCAGTCCGCCGGGATCGACGGCCACTGGTTCCAGCGCCGGGAGTCCCGGGCGAACAGCTCGTCATGGGTGGTGACATGGCTGACCTCGGCGTACCCCAGCACCAGCCAGGCGGGGACATCGCCGTCCAGCAGCACCGGGGCCACCGGGCCGTGCTCCCGGCGCAGGGTGCGGTACAGCTCGGACGGGGTCTGCTGATACTCCAGACCACCCAGCCGCACCGCCCCCGCGGCCGGGAAGCCTCCACCGGCCGGGTCGGCGCGATGGGCGGGGCATCCCCCTGACAGCGCCGCCGGCGCCGACGGCCCGCCGTCACCGGGCCCCGCGCCCCGGCCCGGAATGAGATCACTATCGGTCATGCGGTCGTCTCCCTGGCTCGGGCCAGTCGCTGTAGGTAATCGACAAGGGTGATCAGCACCTGTTTCCCGGAGGAGCGCACCCGGGCGTCGCAGTCGATCAGCGGGATACGGGGGTCCAGCGACAGCGCCTGGCGGATCTCCTCCAGATCGAAGGCGGCATGGTCGCCGTCGAAACGGTTGACCGCCACCACGAAGGGGGTCCGGTGGTGTTCCAGGCGGTCGATGGCGTACCAGGAGTCGCTCATCCGCCGGGTGTCCACCAGGACGACCGCGCCGAGGGTGCCGGAGAAGAGCCGGTCCCACAGGAACCAGAAGCGCTCCTGCCCCGGGGCGCCGAAAAGATAGAGGACCATCCGCTCGTTGAGGCTGATCCGGCCGAAGTCGAAGGCGACCGTGGTGGTGGTCTTCGTACTGGACGGAACGGGTTCGTCCACACCGACCCCCGCCTGGGTCATCACCTCCTCGGTGTTGAGCGGCCGGATCTCGCTGACGGAACGGACCAGGGTGGTCTTGCCCACCCCGAAACCGCCCACGACGACGATCTTCAGTCCGGTCTCGGCGGAGTGGGCCAGCGGGGTCCGGTGCCGGGGCGGGTCAGAGATTGCGGAGTCCATGGAGCACCTCCTCCAGGAGGGCCGAGTCGGGCAGATCGATGAAGGAGCGCGCCGTACGCGGGTGGCGCGCGGTGATGCGCCCCGTCGACTGGAGGTCGCCGAGCAGGATCCGTACCACCGTGATCGGCAGCCGCAACTCGGCGGAGATCTCCACCACGGCGGTGGGGTGACGGCAGATCTCCAGGATCCGGAGGTGCTCCGACTGCATGCCGGCCGTCGGCTCGCACTCGCTGACCACCAGGGTGACCAGGTCGAATGTCTCGTCGTCGGGACGGCTGCGGCCCTGGGTGACGGTATAGAGCCGGTCCGGGTCCCCCATGTCGACGGGGCGCCGCGCCATCAGCGCCGGGTCTCGGGCGCCGGGGTGCGCGGCTCGGCCCGCAGATGCTCACCGATCTGCTCGACCAGCTCGGTCATCTGATGGCCCACCGCCCCCGGGTCGGCGCCCTCCTCGGCGACGACGGCGAGATGGGCGCCCGCGCCCGCCTCCACGATGAAGAGCAGTCCGCCGTGGAACTCCGTCATGGAGTGCCGTACGCCGCCCTTGCCGTCCCCGAACTCCACCGAGGCGCCCTGGGCGAGGGCCTGGATGCCCGAACAGATCGCGGCCAGCTGGTCGGCCTGGTCGAGCGTCAGATGCGGGGTCCAGCAGAGCTTCAGCCCGTCCCGCGAGAGCACCAGGGCGTGCCGGGTGCCCGGGGTGCGGTCGAGCAGGTTCTCCAGTAGCCAGGTCAGGCTGTTGTCCGTGGTCTGCATGGTGCGTGGGGCGGGTGTCCCTGGCCCGTACCGAACGGGCGGCCCACCGGCCCGTGCCTCCTGTCTTCCGTGCGTCGGTGTGTCCGTGCGTCGATGGATGTGATGGATGTGTACGTGGGTGGATGCGGGTGTCGATGGATGGGTGCGGCGGGTCGCCGCGGACGAGGAGGTCAGCTGTCCCCGGGCGACGGCCGCTCCTTGCGGGCCCGGTGGAAGGCGCCGAACCGCTCCCCGAGGTTCCGGGCGGGCGCGGCGGGCGGCGGGGGCGGGGGCTGCTCCCGGGGGTCGGGGCGGCTCCGGTCGGCCGCGGCCATGGTCCGCCCCGGGGGGCGCACCGGCAGGCCGCCGGGGGTGGCGAGCGGCAGCCCGCCCCGGGCGGGCAGGGTGGGCCGCTCGGACGCGGGCGCCGCGGGGGGCGTGGGGGAGTGCGGGGTGGTGGCCCCGGGTCCCCGGGGCGCTGCGGACACCTGCGGTGCGGCGGTGGCCTGGGGTACGGCGGTGACCTGCGGTACGTCGGACATCAGCGGTACGTCGGACAGTGGCGGTACGCCGGATCCCTGCGGCGCGCCGGAGAACCGGGTGGCGGCTTCGGGGGCCGCCGGGGCCGCCGGGGACACCGGCTGCGGAGTCACCGCCTCCGGCACCGCGCTCCGGGTACGGTGCAGCAGCTCCGGCGGGAAGAGCACCACCACACCGGTGCCGCCCCGGGCCGACGGCCGGAAGCTCACGCCCATGCGGTACTTGGCCGCCAGCAGCCCCACCACGACCAGACCGAGCCGGGTGCTCTGGAGCCGGGCGAGGTCCAGATCACGGCCGGACACCGCGTCCTCGGCCCGCCGCATGGCCGCGTCCGGCATCTTCAGCCCGCTGTCCTCGATGGTGACGACCAGACCGGCCATCCGCTCCTCGACATAGACATGGACCTCGTCGATCGGCGGGGAGAAGTTGGCGGCGTTGTCCATCAGTTCGGCCAGCAGGTGCATCACGCCCTCGGCGGCGTACCCGACCACCGAAGCGGTGCTGGACGAGTGGAGCCTCACCCGCCGGTAGGCCGCGATCCGGCCGACCGCGCCCCGCAGGATCGACTCCATCACGATCGGCTTGTTCCACGACCGGCTCGCCCGGCCGCCCATCAGCAGCGCCAGCCGGTCGGTCAGCAGTCCGAGCTGCGAGGTGCCGTGGTCGAGCCGGAGCAGATCCCCGAACACCTCTTCGCTGTGACGATCCTGCATCTCCCGCAGATCGGCCAGGATGCTCACGGACTTCGCCTGGACCCGGCTCAGTACCTTGATCCCGGCCTCCCGTACGGCGGCTCCGCGCCGCTCGCTGAAGGCCAGTTCACGGACGACGGTCTCCAGGACCGCCCGCAGCCGGGGGTCGTCGGGCCGCTCCAGCTCGGCGAGGGCGGTGTCGGCGGACGCGCCGCCGCGCAGCAGCTCCACGGCGGCGGGCAGCATCACCGCGGTCAGCCGGTCCAGCTCCGCCGCGGCCCGGTCCAGCCGCTCCCCGGCCGCCGCGCGCTCCGCCTCGGCGGTGGCCCGGAGCCGGTCCTCACCTGCGGCGATCTCCTGGGTGAAGAGCTGGAGCAGCCGCCGCAGCGAGGGTTCGGAGGGGGTGAGCGAGCCCTCGGCCCTCCCCCCCTCGCGCAGCCGCTGGGCCACGGCGGGGAGGGTGACATCGGCCAGATGGGCCGCCTCGGCGGCGGTCCGCTCGCCCTGGGAGCGCAGGGTGCGCAGCTCGTCGGTGAGGGCGGCGGAGCGGGAGCGCAGTCTCCGGGCGGTACGGGCGGCGCCGACCAGCGCGCACGCCAGCAGGAGCCAGGCGACCGCGACCGTACCGCCCACCCAGGGGCGTGCGGCATGCGGCGCCAGTGTGCTCACCGCGCCCCCGGCCACCCCCGCGACCAGGAGCGAGACCAGCGGAACGGCCAGGGGCCGGGGCCGTGGCTGACGTATACGGCGCGGTGCGCGTGTGACGGGCACTGACATGGAGCGGTCCCTCGCTGCTGGAGTCCGGGGGAGTGCGGATGGGCCGGCCGGTGGTGGTGGCCGAACGCGGTATCACCCATCGGGAGTTGATGGTGATCATCCGCAGGTATGTGGCGCTCATGCTAGTCACGTGTCATGGGCACAGACCCCGCCGTCGGCGTTGTGGACCACGGAACGGTGGAATCAGACCCGAAGTCATCGTCCGGTGGCGGTGGTCGTGATAGATGCGGAATTCCACAGGATCCTTGGGAATGCGGCCCGGGAGGGGGGTCGGGGTGGCCCCGACCCCGGGCGGAACGGTCCTGCGGGCATCCGGGGTCGCCATCCCTGCGGTGCTTTTCGGTCATCCAGGGGTGCGGTGGCGGATGGGAGGGGTCCGGTCCGTGGGGCTTGCGGCGGGTTCCATGGGGTCTGTGGGGCAAAGATCACAGTCGGGGGTCGGCGATGCCTCCGGGAGGGCCGACTACCGTGACCGGATGCCCAGAAACGGAAACCTGTTCGCCTCGCCCTCCGTGTGGTGCCGAGGGCTGCTCACCCGGGCCGTCCACCAGGGCTGGCGCTGGGTGCGGCGGGCCGGTTCCGTCACGGCGGAGCACCCCGGGAGGCTGCGCTTCCGCCGGCTGGGGCCGGGCACCCGGCTGGCCTTTCCGCAGGGCACCGTCTTCGGCGAAGAGTGGATCGAGCTGGGCGACCACTGCATCATCGGTGAACAGGTCACCCTCACGGCGGGCATGATGCCCGGTCTGGACCTGGGGCCCGACCCCATCCTCACCCTGGGGAACGGGGTGGTGCTCGGGCGGGGCAGCCATGTCGTCGCCGACACCCGGGTGGTCATCGGCGCGGACACCTACTGCGGGCCCTATGTCTACATCACCTCCACCAACCACAGTTACGACGATCCCGACCTGCCCGTCGGCCGCCAGTGGCCGCGCACCGAACCGGTGGAGATAGGACCCGGCTGCTGGCTGGGCACCGGGGCGGTGGTGCTGCCCGGCGCCCGGCTCGGCCGCAATGTGGTGGTCGCGGCGGGAGCGGTGGTCCGGGGCGAGATCCCCGACCACTGTGTGGTGGCGGGCGCGCCCGCGCGGATCGTCCGGCGCTGGGAGCCGGCCACGGGATGGCAGCCACCGCTGCGGACGCCCGCCCCCGTACCCCTGCCGGAGGGCATCACTCCGGGGGAGCTGCTGGCGGTCTCCGAGGCGCTGGCGGTCGCCGACGCTCTGGTGGCGGAGGGGGCCACCGGGGCCGGGGAGACGGCGAGAACCTCCCGGGAGGCCGCCCCGGCTCCGGAGACCGGGACCCTCCGGGAGGTCGCAGGTACGGGAGAGGCTGCGGGTACCGGAGAGGCCGGGGCTCCCCGGGAGGGCGCGGGAGCGCCGGAGGGTGTGGGCGGGCCGGTGGAGCGCACCCCCGGAGCGCCGTCCCCGGGCGGGGTCTGAGCCGGCCGGGACCGGCACGCACCGTGTCGGGCCGGTGCGGCGGCCCGGCCGAAGTGGCGGGGAGTGGGGTGGGGTCAGCCGGAGGCGAGCAGGACCGTGCCCGCCAGCGCCAGCGCCGCCCCGGTGGTCTGCACCGGACGCAGCCGTTCCCTGAGCACCACGAGCGCTGCCGTCACCGTCACCACCGGATAGAGATGGGCGAGGACGGCGGCGACGGTCACCGGACCGCTCTGCGCGGCGACCGTGTAGACACCATTGGCCGCCACATCCGCGATGCCCACGAAGGCGAGCGCCGGCAGTGCCGCGACCAGGACCCGGCGCCCGCCGTGCTCGGGCAGCACCGCCGCCCCGCGCCGCGCCGAGGCCCAGAGCGCGCCACCGCCGACCACCACATTGGTGATCCGCTGGACGAGGAGGGCGAGAAAGAGGCCCGGCACACTGCTGGACGCCTCGGCGATCAGCACCATCACCGCGCCGAACCCCACCGCCGCGACCAGGGTGTACCCGACCGCCCGCCGCCGCACCGGCGCCCCGCGCAGCTCGGGCCCGCCCGCCAGCACGATCCCGGCGACGGCGACGGCGGTCCCGGCCAGCTGGAGCGCCCCGGGCCGCTCGCCGAGGGCGAGGCCGACGCCGATCGGCACCGCGACCCCGAGCGAGGCCAGCGGGGAGACCACCCCCATCGGCCCCAGGGCGAGCGCCTTGTAGAAGCAGAGCAGGGCCACCGGCCCGACGACACCCGCCGCCACGGCGTACCAGAGCTGGGGTCCGGTCTCCCGCCAGGCCCCGCAGGCCAGCACCACCGCACCCAGGACGACGGTCGCGATCGTCTGCGAGACCACCACCACGGTGAGGGCCGGCGCGCGGCGGGTCAGCAGTCCGCCGCCGAAGTCGGCGAGCCCCCAGAGCAGGGCCGCGGCGAGGGCGAACAGGGCGGCCATCAGGACCTCGCAGTACCGTCTCGAAGTACAGTGCAGTGAACGTTTCCCCGGACTGTAGTTCAAAATAATAGACTCTGTCATTCACTCCACTGGACGGAATGTGTCGGACCTCGACCAGCTCACCCAGGCACTCGCCCGCAATCTCCGGCACTGGCGCGGCGAACGGGGGCTCACCCTCGACGCCCTCGCCGCCCGCGCGGGCGTCAGCCGGGGCATGATCATCCAGATCGAGCAGGCCCGTACCAACCCCAGCGTCGGTACCACGGTGAAGCTCGCCGACGCCCTCGGGGTCTCCCTCACCACGCTGCTGGACCACGAGGAGGGACCGGCGGTCAGGATCGTCCCGCCCGACACGGCGGTGCGGATGTGGACCACCTCCACCGGCAGCCACAGCCGGCTCCTGATCGGCGCGGAGCGGCCGGGCCCGCTGGAGCTGTGGGAGTGGCGGCTGATGCCGGGGGACCACAGCGAGTCCGACGCCCACCCGGACGGCACCGTCGAGCTGATCCATGTCACCGAGGGCGAACTGACCCTGGTCGTGGACGGGGAGAGCTATCCCGTACCCGCCGGGTCCTCGGCCGCGTTCGACGCCGACCGGCCCCATGGGTACCGCAACGGGGGCGCGTCGGCCGTGGCCATGACGATGACGGTCTCGGTCCCGCCCGCCAAGCGCTGAGCGGGCCGTGCCGGGACGGACGGCGCCATGCCGGGGCGGGCGGCCGGACCCCGGCCCCGGGGTCCCCGCCGGACGGGGGAGCCGTCCCCCGAACGGTCATGTGCCGGGCGGGGCGCCGCTGTTACTGTGACCGCCATGCGCGCTCCCATCGGTGACTTCGATCACGCCCGGCCCGCCCTCGACAGCCTCGATCTGCTGACCGGCCCGGTCGCCGACGCCGTACGGGGCGGCGCCGGTGACGTCCCGCCCGACCAGCTGATCTTTGTGGACACCGACCCCGAGATCGCGGACACCGCCGCCTTCGTGGAGCACTACGGGCCCGATCTGCTCGAACCCTCGGCCAACTGTGTGGTCGTCGCCGCCAAGCGCGGCGGTGAGACCTCGTACGCCGCCTGTGTGGTCCCCTCCCGGGCCAGGCTCGATGTCAACGGGGTGGTCCGCAAGCACCTCGGCGCCCGCAAGGCGTCCTTCGCGCCGATGGACACCGCGACCGGCGAGACCGGCATGGAGTACGGCGGCATCACCCCCGTCGGTCTGCCCGCCGCGTGGCCGCTGCTCATCGACGCCTCCGTGGCCGAGCTGCCCTGGGTGCTGGTCGGCAGCGGACGCCGCCGGGGCAAGCTGATCCTGCCCGGCAAGGCGCTCGCCGCGCTGCCGGGCGCGGTGGTCCTGGCGGGTCTTGGCGTCTGACCCCGCCCCGCCCCCGGAGCGCGGTCCCCGCCGTCGGCTGCGGTCCGGCTGTCGGCCTCGGGCCGGCCGTCAGCTCCGGCCCAGCCGCCCGATCTCGATGGCCGGGCAGCGGTCCATGACCATGTCGAGCCCGGCGGCGCGGGTCCGGGTGTACGCCGCCCCGTCCACCACCCCGAGCTGGAACCACACCGCCTTCGCGCCGATGGCCACCGCCTCGTCGGCGACCGCCCCGGCCAGGTCGGAGTTGACGAAGACATCGACCACATCGACCGGGAAGGGGATCTCCGCCAGCGAGGCGTACCCCCGCTCCCCGTGGACCGTCTGCGCCTTCGGGTGCACCGGCACCACCCGCTTGCCGAACCGCTGGAGCACCTGGGCCACTCCGTACGCCGCCCGTGACGGGTTCTCCGAGAGCCCCACCACCGCCCAGGTGTCCCCGGTGGCGGTCAGGATCCGCTCCACCACCGCGTCGACCGTCTCGGCCTCTGTGCCCGTGCCCGTGTCGGTGTCCGGCCCGCGCTCCGCGCCGCCCTGCCCCTGAACCGTCTCATCCGCCGCATCCGCGTTCATGGCACGGACAACGGGCGGGGTGTGCGGAGCATTCCCGGCGGGGACGCCCCGGGCACGGCGCGGCGAGCACCCGGGAGCGGCATAGGGTGGACCGATGCAGGAGCAGTACCGGACCGTCGCCCGTGCGGGCGTCTACGAGACAGAGATCAACAGGTCGCGCTTCCTCTGCGCGCTGGCACCCGCCGCGACGGAGGAGGAGGCCCAGGCGTTTGTCGCGCGTATCCGCAAGGAGCACCCGACCGCGACCCACAACTGCTTCGCGTATGTCATCGGAGCCGACGCCTCCGTACAGAAGGCGAGCGACGACGGCGAGCCCGGCGGCACCGCGGGGGTGCCGATGCTCCAGATGCTGCTGCGGCGCGAGATGCGCTACACGGTGGCCGTGGTCACCCGCTACTACGGCGGGGTGAAGCTCGGCGCGGGCGGGCTGATCAGGGCGTACGGGGGAGTCGTCGGCGAGGCGCTGGACACGCTGGGGACCCTGACCCGTAAGCGGTTCCGCCTCGCGACCGTCACCGTCGACCTCCAGCGGGCCGGAAAGCTGGAGAACGAGCTGAGGGCGGCGGGACGCACGGTACGGGAGGTGCGGTACGGCGAACGGGTCGCGATCGACATCGGCCTGCCGGACAGCGAGGTCGAGGCGTTCCGGGTCTGGCTGGCGAACGCGACGGCGGGCGCGGCGGAGTTCGAGCCGGGCGGCGAGGCATACGGGGACGCCTGAGCCCGTCCCCGTACCCCTCGACCTTCCCCGTACACCACCCGGCTAGCGGAGTACCGCGATCCCCAGCGGACGGGAGCCGCCGGGCAGCCGGCGGGTCGTCTCCCGTTCGAGGTCGACCACGGTGATCCCGTCCCAGTACCCGTCGCGGGTGAAGCCGCCGGTCACATAGGCGGTCCGCCCGTCCGCCGACACCGCCACATCCTCGTGCGGACCGTCGAGCGGGATCACCCGTTCCGTGCCGTCCCCGGACCGGACCGTCAGTGAGGCCTCCCGGTCCTCGGAGCCGATCGGTCCGGTCCCCACGGCGAGCAGGGTGCCGTCCCGGGTGAGGGCCGCGCCGTGCTGATGGGTGTCGGCCGTCATCCGCTCCACGGTGACCCGGCCGGTGCGCGGGTCGAGCACCGCCAGCCGCTCGCCCTCGAACGGCAGCAGCAGCCGGCCGTCCTCGCGCACCACGGCGTAGTGCGGCTTGAGCCAGGAGCCCAGACCGCCCTCGGTGCCGTACGGGGCGACCTCATGGCGGCGGGCGCGCAGGTCATCGGCCCGGACGGCGGTCACATCGAAGGAGTCGTGGTTCGTCGCGTACACCTCACGGCCGTCCCGGGAGACATCCACATCGAAGGGACGGCGGCCGACGGGGACGGTCGCGGTGACCTTCCGGGTCGCGGTGTCCACGACCTCCAGCACCCCCGGGCCGTCCGGGACGTTCACCCCGACATAGAGCCGCCGCCCGTCGGGGGAGAGCGCGATCCCCATGCCGCCGCCCCGGTACTCCCCGGTGGTGACGGGTCCGGAGTCGGTTCGGTACGCGATCCTCCCCAGGGCGGTACGGGTACGGGTGTCCACGACCGCGACGCCCTCGGCGGTGGCGACCCAGGCGCGGCCGTCCGCGCCGACGACGAGACCGTAGGGGGCGGTGCCCACCCGGACGGAGGCGAACGGTCCGCGCTCCGGGTGGAGGAAGGTGACCGTGTCCCCGCCGAAGTCGGCGACGAGCAGGGTGCCCGGCGGGGTGGCGCGGCCGGGGGCGTCGTCCTGGGGCACCGGTGCGGTGGTCCGCTGCGGGGTGCTCCCTTCCCCGGCAGCGGCACGGGGGGCCGTACCGGCGGCGGGCCGGTCGGGCGCCGGGTCCGCGGCGCACCCGGCGAGCAGCGCGGCCACCACGGGCGCCAGGACCAGGGCGGTGAGCGGGCGGCGGTTCACCGGGCCGCCCGCAGCAGCGTCGCGATCTCCTCGTACCCCCGGCGCTCGGCGTGGAGCAGGGCGGTGACCCCGTCGGCGTCCGCGAGATCCGGGCGCGCCCCCGCCGCCAGCAGCACCTCCACGGTCTCCCGGTGGGCCGGGCCGCCGTCGCCGAGGATCACTGCCTCCAGCAGGGCGGTCCACCCCAGATCGTTGACATGGTCCACATCGATGGCGGTCTCCGCCAGCACGGCGCGGACATAGGCGACATGCCCGCGCTCGCTCGCCGGGATGACCGAGACCCCGCCGAAACGATTGCGCAGCCGTACGTCCGGGCCGCCGCGGAGCAGGACCCGCATCATCGCGACACTGCCGGTCACCCCGGTGACCAGCCAGGGGCTGTCGTGCCTGCGGTCCTGTGCGTCGGGGTCGGCGCCCGCGTCGATCAGCGTCCGGGCGACCGGCACATGGTCGCCGAGCGAGGCCAGCAGCAGCGGGGTGCGCAGCTCCTCGTCGCGCGACTCGATGTCGGCACCCGCGGCGAGGGCCGCGCGTACCCCGGGGTCGTCACCGCGCCCGGCGGCCTCCAGCAGCAGATGGTGGACGGTGGTCACGGGCGGCTCCCAACGACGGCGGAGAAGGTCCCCTCCATCCTCCGGCAACGACCGGAAGCTCTCCCTCCCCCTTCCGGGGGGCGGGCCGGGCCGGTCGGCCGACCCCCGTGTCGACCGATCGGCCGATGCGCACGCCGTCGGGGCGTTCGGCGGACTCCTTCCGGCGGCGGCCCGGAGACCGGGGAGTGCCGGGAGCACCGGGGAGCGCGGCCGTGGTGGTCATCGATTTCGAGGTCCGTGCGGGACCGGGGCGCCGACAGCGCTAGGGTCGTTCCTTCGGGTCGGACCGGGCCGGACCGGATCAGCGGGCGCGGTCCGGTGACACGGGTCGTGAGGCGGAGGAGGACAACCATGCGGAACGGGCACTCCTCCTCGTACCACCGGATCGACCCCCACCAGGGCCACCGAGGTCGGAGAGTGACGGACATGCGCGTCGGGGCGGTGCGGTGAGGCTTCTGCACACATCGGACTGGCATCTGGGACGGTCACTGCACCGGGTCAGCATGCTGGCGGCCCAGTCCGCGTTCCTCGACCATCTGATCGACACCGTGCGGACCCACGCGGTGGACGCGGTGCTCGTCGCGGGCGATGTCTACGACCGGGCCGTACCGCCGCTCTCCGCCGTCGAGCTGTTCGACCGGGCGCTGCACCGGCTCGCCGAAGCCGGCGTCCCCACCGTGATGATCTCCGGGAACCATGACTCCGCCCGCCGCCTCGGTGTCGGCGCCGGGCTGATCGACCGCGCCGGGATCCATCTGCGGACCGACCCGGCGGGCTGCGCCACCCCCGTCCTGCTCACCGACGCCCAGGGCGAGGTGGCCCTGTACGGGCTGCCCTATCTGGAGCCCGCGCTGGTCAAGGACGAGTTCGCCACCGAGAAGGCACACCATGAGGCCGTGCTCGGCGCGGCCATGGACCGGGTCCGGGCCGATCTCGCGACCCGCCCCGCGACCACCCGTTCCGTGGTGCTCGCCCATGCCTTTGTCGCCGGGGGCGAGCCGAGCGACAGCGAGCGGGACATCACCGTCGGCGGGGTGAGCGCGGTGCCCGCCGGGATCTTCCACGGGGTCGACTACGTGGCCCTCGGCCATCTCCACGGCTGCCAGACGATCACCGAACGGGTCCGCTACTCGGGTTCGCCGCTCGCGTACTCCTTCTCCGAGGCGAACCACCGCAAGACCCTGTGGCTGATCGACCTCGGCCCGGGGGGCGGGATCGCCGCCGAGCGGATCGACTGCCCCGTGCCCCGGCCGCTCGCCCGGATCCGGGGCACCCTGGACGGGCTGCTCGCGGACCCCGCGCTCGCCCGCCACCGGGACTCCTTCGTGGAGGCGACCCTCACCGACCCGGTCCGCCCGGACGAGCCGATGGCCCGGCTCACCGAGCGCTTCCCGTACACCCTCAGCCTGGTCCTCGAACCCGAGCGCCCCGAGGGCGACCCGGACCGCTCCTACGCCCAGCGCCTCCGGGGCCGGGGCGACCAGCAGATCGCCGAGGACTTCGTCGCCCATGTGCGCGGCGGCAGCGGCCCCGACGCACGGGAACGCACGGTGCTGCGGGAGGCGTTCGACGGGGTGCGGGTGGACGGGGCGGTACGGGAAGGGGACGGACGATGAGGTTGCACCGGCTCTCGGTCACGGCGTTCGGGCCCTTCGGCACCACCCAGGAGATCGACTTCGACGGGCTCTCCGGCGCCGGGATCTTTCTGCTGCACGGTCCCACCGGCGCGGGCAAGACCTCCGTGCTCGACGCGGTCTGCTTCGCGCTCTACGGGGCGGTCCCCGGCGCCCGGCAGGGCCCCGGCACCTCGCTGCGCAGCGACCACGCCGCCGTCGGCACCCCCACCGAGGTGCTCCTCGAACTGACCGTGGCCGGGCGGCGGCTGGAGATCCGCCGCAGGCCCGCCCAGCCCCGGCCCAAGAGCCGGGGCACCGGCACGACCACCGAGCGGGCCCAGACCTGGCTGCGCGAGTACGACCCCGAGCGGGCGGCCTGGCAGCCGCTCAGCCGCTCCCACCAGGAGATCGGGGAGGAGATCACCCAGCTGGTGGGGATGAGCCGGGACCAGTTCTGCCAGGTGGTCCTGTTGCCGCAGGGCGACTTCGCGCGCTTTCTGCGCTCCGACGCCGAGGCCCGCGCCAAGCTCCTCGGACGGCTCTTCGACACCAGGCGGTTCGCCGCCGTGGAGGAGCACCTCGCCGAGCGGCGCCGCGCCGCTGAGGGGCGGGTACGGGCCGGGGACGAGCGGCTCCTCGCGGTCGCGCACCGCATGGAGCAGGCGGCGGGACCCGCCGCCGCCGAGTGGCCGCCGCCCCGGCGGCAGCCCGGGGACCCGGGGCTGGCCGGCGCCGTCCTGGAGTGGGCCGCCGTCGCCCGCGCGGGCGCGGTGGAACGCCATGACATCGCCGGACTCGCCCGCTCGGCGGCCCAGGAGCGCCAGGCGGAAGCCCGGCGCGCGCTCGACGCCGCCGAGGAGGAGGAGCGGCTCCAGCGGCGCCACGCCGATGCCCGTCGGCGCCGGGACGCCCTGGAGGAGCGCCGCCCCGCGTACGAGGAGCTGTGCGCCCGGCTGGACGCCGCCCAGCGGGCCGTACGGGTCGCCCCGGCGCTGCGGCTGCGGGACGACGCGGCCCGGGAACAGGCCGCCGCGACCGCCGCCCAGGACCGGGCCAGGAGTCTGCTCCCCGCTGAGCTGCGGGAGGCGGGCGCGGAGCAGCTGACCGCGCTGGAGCACGGACTCCGCCAGGACCTCGGCGGGCTGGACGCGGCGCTGCGGGCGGAGCGCCGCCGGGCGGAGATCGTCCGGGAGCGCGCCGGACTCGACCGGCAGGCCCGCGCCGACGACGAGCTGCTGGCGGAGGCGGAGGGCTGGCTGGCGGGGTGGGAGCCGCTCCACCAGGAGCACCGGGCGAGGATCGCCGCCGCGCAGGACGCCGCCACCCGCGCCGAACATCTGGCGGGCCGGATCGAGCCCGCGCGCAGAAGGCTGCGGGCGGCCGGGGAGCGTGACCGGCTCACGGCCTTGAACGCGGTGGCCGAGGAGACCCTGCGGACCGCCCGCGACCGGGCGGGCCTGGCCCGCGAGACCTGGCTCGACCTCAAGGAACGCCGGCTCCTCGGGATCGCGGCGGAGCTGGCGGCCGGGCTGACCCCCGGCGGCCCGTGCGCCGTCTGCGGCTCCACCGACCACCCGGACCCGGCCCGCCCGGTCGACGGCTCGGCGACGGCGGCGGCCGAGGACACCGCCCTGGACGACTTCACCCGCGCGGACACGGCCCGCGCCACCGCCGAACGGGAACTCGCCGTCCTCGCCGAGTCCCTGACCACCGCCCGCACCGAGGCCCGCGCCACCGCCCTGCCGGGCGGTACGGGGGGCACCCCGGGCCCGGGCCCTGCCCCGGCCTCCGTCGGCCGCCTCACCGGCCCGTCCGGCGATCCCGCGATGGATCCGTCCCCGCCGTCCGGCACCCCCCGTACCGGAGGCACGACCGTGTCCTCCCCGTCCCCGGGCGGCTCCGGCGGGCGCTCGGCCGCAGGCGATGCCACCCATGGCGCGGGCCCCGCCACAGCCCCCCTCGGCCACCCCACCGGCTGGTCCGGCGATCCCGCCGCACCGTCCGGGACCCCCGGCACCGGGGGCGCGGAGGCGTCGTCCCCGTCTTCGGGCGGTTCCAGCGGGCGCTCGGCGGCAGGCGACGATGCGAGTGGTGCGGGGCTCGCCTCCACCTCCGGCGAGCGGGTGGCCGGGTCCGGTTTTCCGTCCGCGCCGGATGGTCCTGGTGTGGGCCCAGCCGCTGCCTCGGTCGGTCACCCCACTGGCCCGTCCGGCGGCACCGGGGGCACGGCCCTGTCCTCCCTGTCCTCCCCGCCGTCGGGCGGCTCCGGCGCGGAGTACTCGGCCGTGGGCGACGTCGCCGGTGAGCGGGTGGCCGGGGGGTCCGGGGCGGGGCGCGGCTCCGGTCTGTCCGGGGGCGCGGGTGGGGCGGGTGCCCCGGAGGCGAGGGTGCCGGCGCCGGCCGATGGGCCTGGCACGGAGGGGACCGGTGCCGGGGGTACGGGCGGCGGTGGCCGGGGTTCCCGGGGCGCGGGGGTGTCCCCGGCGACGAGTGGTCCCGGCAACGGAAGCGGTGGGACCGAGGGTCCGGCCGGGGGCGCACAGGGGTCCACGGGTGCGGCAGGGGTCCCCCGGGCACGGGTGGCCGAGGAGGCCGACCCCACCGTGGCCGAGCTGGCGGCGCTGGTCGCCCGGCTGGAGGAGGAGCACGGGCGGGCGCACCGGCTCGCCTCCGGTGCGTACGGCGCGCGGGAGGCCCTGGACCGGGCCGAGCGCGAGTACCGGCGGCGGCTGGCGGAGCGGCAGGAGGTGGAACGGCGCTCGGCGGCCCGTACCTCCCGACGGGAGGCGCTCGACGAGGAGTACGCCGCGCTCCTCGCCGACCTCGCCCACCTCGACACCGGGAGCGCGGAGGACACCGAAGGCGCGGAAGGGGGCGGTGTCGCGGCGCGGGCCGCCCTGCTGGAACGCCGGGTCGGGCTGCTCGCCGGGGCCGGTACGGCCGTGCGCGCGGCGGAGGAGGCGGCGCGCCGGCTCAAGGAGGCCGACGACCGTCTCGCGGACGCGGCCTTCGAGGCCGGTTTCACCACCCCCGCCGGGGCCGCCGCCGCGCTGCTGCCCGAGGACCGGCGCCATGGCCTCCAGGCCCGTACCGACGCCTGGCGTACCGAGGAGGCCGCCGTCGCGGACCGGCTCGCCGAGCCGGAGACCCGGGCCGCCGCAGCCCGGCCGCCCGCCGACCCGGCCGCCGCCCGCGCCGCCCACGACACCGCCGAACGCGCCCTGAGGGAGGCCGTCTCCGCCGGGGACGCCGCCCGTGAGCGCCGTGCGGAGCTGGTACGTCTCTCCGCCGAGGCCGCCGACGGGGTACGCGGACTCGGCCCGCTGCGCGAGGAGTACGACCGGGTGGCCCGGCTCGCCGGACTCACCGCGGGGACCTCCGCCGACAACGAGCGCCGGATGCGCCTGGAGTCGTATGTCCTCGCCGCCCGGCTGGAACAGGTCGCCGCCGCCGCCTCCGCACGGCTGGGCCGGATGTCCTCGGGCCGGTACACCCTGGTCCACTCCGACGCCCGCGCCGGCGGCAAGCGCTCCGGTCTCGGGCTCCATGTGGTGGACGCCTGGACCGGCGCCGAGCGGGACACCGCCACCCTCTCCGGCGGGGAGACCTTCTTCGCCTCGCTGGCGCTGGCGCTCGGTCTCGCCGATGTGGTCACCGAGGAGGCCGGGGGCGTACGCCTCGACACCCTCTTCATCGACGAGGGCTTCGGCAGCCTGGACGAACAGACCCTGGACGAGGTCCTCGACGTCCTCGACACCCTGCGGGAACGCGACCGCTGTGTCGGCATCGTCAGCCATGTCGCCGATCTCCGCCGCCGGGTCCCCACCCGGCTGGAGGTGGTCAAGGAACGGCACGGCTCCGCCGTCCGGCTGCACACCGCCCCGCTGGGCGGCTGACCGGAACGCCCCGGCCGGGCCGGTCGCCCGGCCGGGGCCCGGCCGGTGGTCAGCCGCCCGGCGTCCGGTGTCCGTCAGCGGCCCAGCGCCCGGCGCGGCAGCGGCGAGGAGTACACGATGCTGGTGGTGACCGGGCCGAGCCCGCTGATCCGGCCGGTCACCTCCTCCAGATGCCGCATGGACCGCGCCGCCACCTTGAGGACAAAACAGTCGTCGCCGGTCACATGGTGTGCCTCCAGGATCTCCGGGGTGGTCTCCAGCAGATCGTGGAACGGCTTGTAGTTCCCGTGCGGATACCGCAGCCGGACAAAGGCGAGGATCGGCAGCCCCAGCCGCTCCCGGTCGACCACCGCCGTATAGCCGGTGATCACCCCCGCCTCCTCAAGCCGCCGTACCCGCTCCGTCACCGCGCTCGCCGACATCGAGACCGACCGGGCGAGTTCGGCGAAACCGGCCCGTCCGTTGGCCTGGAGCGCCTCCAGGATCCGCCAGTCCGTGGCGTCCGGTGCATACGTGGTCATGGGGACAGACAACCGGGGATTCCCCGGCCGATCAAGAGTTTCCCCGGGGATCCCCCCTGGGGAACGGCCACGGATGATCATAGATTTTCGGCCATGACACGTTCTCTGATGGTCCCGCCCGCAGACCCCGCCTCCGCCGCCGCCCACTTCCGGGCGAAGCTCGCCTTCCATACCGATGTCTCCGATGTCGCCGCCGATCTGACGGCGGGCGGCGACCCGGGATTCGTGCTGGTCGACTCCCGTTCCACGGCCGCCTGGGACCAGGGGCACATCCCCGGCGCGGTCCATCTGCCCACCGCGCTGATCCCCGAGCAGGCCGCCGCGCTGCTGGACCCGGCCGTTCCGGTGATCACCTACTGCTGGGGCCCCGGCTGCGACGGCGCCACCCGTGCCGCCCTCGCCCTCGCCGAACGCGGCTACCGGGTCAAGGAGATGCTGGGTGGATTCGAGTACTGGGTACGGGAGGGCTTCGCGTACGAGACCTGGGAGGGCGACGGCCGGCGCGCGGCCGATCCGCTCACCGCGCCCCTCACCACCGCCGACTGCGGCTGCTGACCGGCGGGCCCGCACCCGGCGCGGTACGACGGCGGGGGCGCGGCAGGGGAGGGGCAGGGGAGGGGCGCCGGTGCGGCGGGGCGAGGAGGCGGGCGTACGGCGGGGCGAAAACGCGGTGACAGCGGGCCGCCGGATCACCATCATGATCTTCCATGCCTCGACTTCCTCACCCCGACCCGGCGGCCCTGCGCCGCGACCCGCTGCCCCTGAAGGGCCGTACCGCCCTGGTCACCGGCGCCAGCCGACGCGGTGGCATCGGCTATGCGGTGGCCCGCCGGCTCGCCGCCCTGGGTGCGAGCCTCTATCTGCACCACCATGTCCCCCATGACGACTCCCAGCCCTGGGGCGCCGACCCGGAGGGGCCCGAGGCGGTCGCCGCCGGGGTACGGGACGCCCGCGCGGACCCGTCGGCCCAGGTGTTCCACGGCCCGGGGGACCTCTCCGACGCCGCCGCCCCCGCCGAGCTGATCGCCACCGCGACCCGCGCCCTCGGCGGACGGCTGGACATCCTGGTGGCCAACCACGCCCTCAGCGGCTCCGACGGTGAGCTGCTGGAGATCGACGCGGCCATGCTCGACGCCCACTGGGCCGTCGACACCCGGTCGGTGGTGCTGCTGGTCCAGGCCTTCGCCCGGCAGCGCGCCGCACTGCCCGCCCGGACCCCCGGCGGCCGGGTCGTCATGATGACCTCCGGCCAGGACCTCTCCGGCGGTATGCCCGGCGAACTCGCCTACGCGCTGGCCAAGGGGGCCCTGGCCTCGGTCACCCGCTCGCTCTCCGCCGCCCTGGCGGAGCTGGCCGTCACCGTCAACACGGTCAACCCCGGGCCGGTGGACACCGACTATCTGGAGGGCGACGCCTATCGGTCGATCGCCGGGATGTTCCCCGCCGGGCGCTGGGGGATGCCCGACGACCCGGCGCGGCTGATCGCCTGGCTGGTCACGGACGAGGCGGAGTGGATCACCGGCCAGGTCATCGACTCCGAGGGCGGTTTCCGCCGCTGATCCACCGGGAAGGGCCGTCGGCCCACCGGGAGTCACCGAAGGAGGGGGCGGTCCTGCGGGCCGCCCCCTCCCGGCCGCGCGGCCCCTTGTCACCGCGGCCCCTTGTCACCGAGGGGCCGCGCCGCCGTCCGTCACAGCCGGGACAACTCGTCCACCAGGTCGTCCAGACCCAGCGACCCCTGGGACAGGGCCGCCATGTGCCAGGACTTCGCGTCAAAGGCGTCCCCGTGCGCCCGCCGGGCATTCTCCCGGCCCAGCAGCCACGCCCGCTCGCCGAGCTTGTAGCCGATCGCCTGGGCGGGCATCGACAGATAGCGGGTCAGCTCGCTCGCCACGTACTCCGCCGGATGACCGCTGTGCGCGCGGAAGAACTCCTCGGCCAGCTCCGGTGTCCACCGCGCCCCCGGGTGGACGGGGGAGTCCGCCGGGATCTCCAGTCCCAGATGCATCCCGATGTCCACGATCACCCGGCAGGCACGCATCATCTGGGCGTCCAGGTACCCCAGCCGGCGCTCCGGGTCGGGGAGGAAGCCCAGCTCGTCCATGAGCCGTTCGGCATAGAGGGCCCACCCCTCCACATTGGCGCTGACACTGCCCAGCGTGGCCTGGTAGCGGGAGAGCCGGTCGGCGACATGGGCCCACTGCGCCAGCTGGAGATGGTGCCCCGGTACGCCCTCGTGGTACCAGGTCGACACCAGGTCGTAGACGGGGAAACGGGTCGCCCCCATGGTCGGCAGCCAGGTCATGCCCGGACGGGAGAAGTCCTCCGAGGGGGCGGTGTAGTACGGCGCCGCCGCCGAACCGGGCGGGGCGATCCGGGACTCCACCCGCCGTACCCGGTCCGCGAGTTCGAAGTGGGTGCCGTCCAGGGCCTCGATGGCCTCGTCCATCAGCGCCTGGAGCCAGCTCCGGACCTCGTCCACCCCCTCGATGTGGTGACCGTGCTCGGCCAGATGGGCCAGGGCCTCCCAGGGGCCCGCCCCCGGCAGGATCCGCTCCGCCTCGGTCCGCATCTCGGCGAGCAGCCGGTGGTACTCGGCCCAGCCGTACGCGTAGGCCTCGTCCAGATCGAGGTCGGCGCCGTTGAAGTAGCGGGCCCAGCGGGCGTACCGCTCCCGGCCGACGGTGTCGGGGGCGTCCGCGACGGCGGGCGCGTACACCTCGCGCAGCCAGTCGCGCAGGGCGGTCAGCCCCTCGGTGGCGGCGTGGGCCGCCCGGTCGAGAGAGGCGCGGAGGCCGTCGGGGCCACCGGCGGTGAACTCCGCGAACCAGCCGCCGTCGATCCACTCGGTGAGCTGTCCGATATGAATCCGGGTGGCCCGGGGACCCCCCGGGAGCCCGCGTTCCAGGCCGAGTTCCAGCGAGGCGCGATAGCCCTCCAGCGACCCGGGGACCGCGTGCAGCCGCCGGGCCACCACCGCCCAGTCCTCGTCGGTCGCGGTGGGCATCATGGTGAACGACTGGCGTACCGCGTGCACCGGGGAGCTGATGTTGCTCACCGCGCGCAGCTCCTCCCCGGCGTCATGGACGGCCAGCTCCGCGGTGAGCCGCTCCCGGAGGAGCCGGCCGCAGCGTCGCTCGGCGTCGCTCTCCGCCCCGGGCCGCTTCTCGGCGTCGTCCAGCCGTGCCAGGGTCTCCCGGGCCAGCCCGGCACGGGCCGCCGCGCCGGCCGGGGAGTAGTCCGGCAGCCGGGAGTGGCTCTCCCGGTCACCCAGATAGGAACCGATGGTCGGGTCGAGGCGGACGAGGGCGTCGACATGGGCGTCGGCCACCTCACGGGGCAGCGGGCCAAGGGGAGTTACTGACATGCCCACATCCTCATTCACGGGAGGGGCCCATGTCATCAGCGACCCGCTGGCCGGGCGGCGCGGTGCCCCCTCCGGGTGGGGCGGGCACCGGAGGGGTGTCAGCGATCCGCACGCTCCGGTGCCGGGCCCGGACCGGTGGGCGGACCGGTGGGCGGACCGGTGGGCACCGTGTCCAGGGCCGCCGTGAGGACCAGGGTGCCCTCCTCCAGCTGGTGGTCGAGGGGGAGTCCGAGGCTCCGCATCGCGGTGACCATGCCGTTGTTGCCGGGCTGGGTCACCGCGTAGACCCGGCGGCTTCCGGCCTCCTGGGCCAGCGCGGTCAGCCGGGCGAGCAGCTCGGAGCCGATGCCCCGGCGCTGCCAGGCGTCCTCCACCAGCAGGGCGACCTCGGTCTCCTCCCCGTCCCAGAGCAGATGGCCGAGGGCGACCAGCCGTCCGGAGGCGGTCCGTACGGCCAGGGTGCGGCCGAAGCGGGGGCTCAGCAGATGGTCCAGATAGCGGTCGGCGTCGGCGACCGGCCCGTGGTAGCGCTGGCGCAGGGTCCGCTCGGAGCAGCGGGCGTGCAGCTCCCGGGCGGCCGGGATGTCCCGCTGGTCGGCATGGCCGACGGTGATCTCATTGCCCTCCGGCAGGGTGAGCACATCCCGGCCCGGCGGTACCCGGGGGCCGAGCCGTGCGTCCAGCGCCAGCAGCGCGCGGGCGCGGGCGAACTCGGTCGGGGTGAAGGGCGGATGGTGCCGTTCCACCTCGATCGATCCGCCCCGGGGGTCGCGGAACCGCATCAGGTTCTCCTCCAGGGAGCCCTCCACCGGCGGCAGATCCCCGAGGGGGCGCCCGGTGGGGGAGACGGCGGGGCGGGAGGTCACGGTGCACCGGCCGAGGAGCCGGCGGAGCGCGAGCGGGAGTTCGGCGGCGTCGAGGGCGGTACGGGCGGCCAGGTGCAGCACCCGGGTCGGCGTGTCCACCAGGTCATGCGGGTCGGCGCGCTCGATCCAGATGTCACTGCCGCCGGCCGACGCGATCTCCTCGGTCAGCCGCCGGGGTTCCAGCGTGGCCGGGGCCCGCAGCAGGAACTCGTCCACGGTGCCCTCGGCCAGTGGATGGGTCTGGAGCGCCAGGATGTCGACGCCCAGGCCGGCGAGGGCGGCGCAGAGCGCGGCGAGGCTGCCGGGCGCGTCCCGCACGGTGGTGCGCACACGCCAGAGGCCCGTGGCCGGTGGTGCCCCGTCCCCGCGCCGGGGCTCCGTCGGCTCCCCCTCGCGGTCCGGGGGGCCGACGGCGGCCCCGCCACCGGCCACGGCTTCGGCGGGGGCCGGTCCGCCCCCGGGTGGCGCATGGCTGTGGCGGTGCGTCCACCAGAGGTGGAACGCGGCGGTCGCGACGAGGGAGGCGGCCGAGAGCACCAGCAGCAGCGGGCCGTCGGGCCCGCGTACGACCAGCTTGGCCACCGCGTCCGCGGCCACCACCGCCGTGAACACCGCGGCGAGTTCGACGAGGTCCCGCCGCCAGTGGTGGCGGCGGGCTTTCGGTACGGGAGGGACAGCCGATGTCATCTGGGTCATGACCCCACTGTCACCGAGCCGTGTTGCACGATCACCAACGCATTGTGACCGATGGGTTAAGCGCATATCTGGGATGCTATGCGCCATTCTTGGCCATTTATGGCGTGGAAGGTGCGGTCAGCCGCTGAACCGTGGTCAGCAACCGGGCCGCCTGGGTCACCCGCGCCGACGAACCGCCCGCCCCGGCGACCTCGGCCAGCGGACCGGCCAGGTCCATCAGACCATGATCCCCGATGGACGACACGCTTCCCGCGGCGGCCCCGGCATCCGGCCGGCCGACCGGGCCGTCGGCCGCATCGGAGACCGCGCCGGAGACCGCATCGGGGACCGGGCCCTGGGTCGGGCCGGGGGTCGGGCCGGAAACCGCATCGGGGTCGCAGCGCTCCGCGCAGTCCGCCGCCACCTCCAGCAGCTCCCCGAGGGACCGTATCGCCGGCCGGACCGGGAGCAGCACCGGGAGCGCCGCCGCCAGCACCGACCAGACCGTCCGGTGCGCACCCGTCGCCGCGGCGGTACGGATCGCCTCCGCGAGCCGGTTGGGCTTGAGGTCACCGGCCACGACCAGCTCGCCCAGGAGTCGACCCAGCAGCCGGGGATCCAGCTGTCGCCGTGCCGCGAGCACCAGCAGCGCGTCCACCCCGGACAGCCGTATCTCCCGGTCCGCCGCGCCCAGCGCGGTCGCCACCGCCCGGTGGAGAGGCCGGCCCGCGGTGCCCTCGCCCTCCCCCTCGGCGAGCAGCGCCAGGGAGCCCATGAGCCACCGCCATTCCCAGCGGCCCGCGCCCCGTCTGTCGAGCTGGTCCAGCAGGTCGATCTGCCATGCGGCGACCGCGTCCCGGTGGTGCGGGAGCGCCGCCGCCCAGCGGGGAACGGCCGTGTCGACGGTGGACCGGTCCGGGCACCGGTAGGTGTGCCGATGGCCGGTGTCGACCGGTCGGGTGAGCCAGCGGGCGTGCGCGGGGAGCAGCTTGCGGAGCCTCAGCGCCTCCCGGGTGCGGTCCGCCAGGGCGCGGGCACCGCGGGCGGTCAGCTCCAGCAGCCCGGCCGCCCCGGCCCCCTCGGTCTCCTGCCCTTCCTGACGCTCCTGCCTGCCCTGTCCCTCCTGCCCGTCCGGCCAGGACGGCTCGGGCCGCGCCTCGGTGCCGTCGGGGCGGCCCTGCGGCCACTGGAGCGCGGGCAGCTCGGGCCAGGTGCCCTCCAGCCAGGAGGCGAGCCGGCCGCCCTCCTCGGTCCCGAGCAGTGCGGCCTCCCGCGCCGCCGGTCCGCCGCTGCCCGGCGCCACCCGCAGCAGTGCCTGGGCGAAGTCCCGGGGCGCGGGCGCGATCCCGAGCCGCTGGTACTCGCGCAGCCGCTCCACCAGGACCTCGGCGTCCAGCGCCCCGGTCTCCCAGGTCGGCGTGGCCAGCAGTAGCGGCAGCGGGTCCGTCCGCAGCCGCCAGGCCACCTCGGCGAGGCGTCCGCCGATCAGCTCGCCGAGACCCTGGATGGGGCAGATGTCCGAGCCGGTGCTCTGCGCGTGGACCTTGCGGACCGCCTCGACCGGGACGGGCCCGGCCAGCGCGGTCACCAGCTCCTCCACCCCGGTGATGCCGTAGGGGAAGGGGTTGCCGCGGGTGTGGCTGGACGAGAACCACCACTCGTCGGCGAAGGACTTCCGCACCGCGTCGAGGAGCGGCTCCCGCTCCCGGTACGCCAGCCGGACCAGACCGTCCAGCACCCGTTCAAAGACGACCGGCTCCCCCCGCCCGGACCGGGCCGCCACCAGCTCGGAGAGCAGCTCGGGCACGGAGTCCGCGGGCGCGCCCGCCGGGCGGCGCGCCGGGACGGCGGGCAGGGTCTCCGCCTCGTACACCACGGGTTCGTCGGCGGGGACGAGGCCCAGCGCGGCGGCCGTCTCCCGGTGGAGGGGGCCGAGCAGCAGCGCGGCCCCGGCCAGCTCCTCCCGTACCGACGCGTCCACGGTGGGCAGATGACGGGCGACCAGCTTCAGTGCCCGCTGCTGCACCCCGCTGTCCGTATGGCCGAACGCCTCGCCGACGGCCCGCAGCAGGGTGCCGACGGCCTCGGTCTCCCCGTCGTGCGCCCGTGCCGTCAGTACCTTGCCCAGCAGGATCAGCTGGTCACGGACGAGCTTCTTCTCGGGGCGGAAGAACACCGCTCCCGACGTCTCGGCCAGGGCGTGCTCCGGCAGCGCGCCGCTGAGGGCGAGGGCGCCGAGCACCCCCTGGGCGTGGGCGGCCACCGGGGAGGTGCTGTCGGCGGCCATCCCCATCCAGTCGGGGATCCGCGCGGCCTCCTCCTCGGGGGTGAGGGCGAGCTGCTTCAGCACCGTCAGCACGAACCGCAGATCCTGTGGCCGTCCGCCGCGCAGCAGCCGGGAGACACAGCTGTCCGCCAGCTCGGTCCGGGGCATCGCCGACTCGGGCAGCCGGGCGAGCGCCTGCGGCCAGTGGTGGGGCTTGTCCGGTTCGGCGAAGGAGAGCACCGCACCGGGCAGCTCGGGCAGTTCGAACAGCCGGGTCACCAGGACGGAGGCCTCCGGCTCCAGCGCCAGCCCGCGCATCAGTCCGCGGTGCTGGGTCAGATGGAGGGCCCAGCCGATCACATAGGCGTCGCTGGTGGGCACCGGACAGCGGGTGAGGTTCACCAGCTGCCGGATCAGGGGGTAGTCCTCGTCACCGGTGGAGGCGCGGGCCGCCAGCCGGTGGGCGAGATCCCCGAGCCAGACGGTTTCCCGGGTGGACAGCACCTCCACCAGATGCGGCAGCAGCGGCATCTCGGCGGGGCCCCGCGGCACCCGCAGATCCCGTGCGCCGATCCAGGCCGCGGCGGCCGCGGCACCGGTGTGGCAGGCCGCCCCCGCGACCAGCAGCCCCATCCGGGCCTTTCCGAGCTGCTGCCAGCTCTCCCAGTCCTCCCACCCGCCGTCGCGCAGGGTGGTCCGCAGGGTCTTCAGCTCGGGCAGCAGCGCCTTGCGCTCGGCGGTGGTCAGCGGGGCCAGCAGCTTGGTCAGCTCCTGGAGCCGGCCTCGCCGCACGGCGTCCATGATCTCGTTCATCGGGCGACTCCCGCCGTGTCCGCACCGGCCGTCGTGGCGTGGGTCGTGCCGTCCGCCGTGGCGCCGCGCCGGACCATCCGGACCGCCAGGGCGTGCTTGCAGGGTCCCCGTCCGCCCTGGTGCTCCGCCCACCAGGGGCAGGTGCACCAGAGCCGCCCGGCCCGCTCACCCACCCGGTAGGTGCGGTCGCCGGAGATCACCGCGGCCGGCTCGCCGCCGGTACCGGGGCGCACCGCCCCCGCGGCCACCAACTCACGGGCGTTGACCAGCCGGGGGTTGTGCTTCTCCGCGCGCCGTGCGTCATAGGGCAGCTCGCGGTGGAAGTAGGCCGCGTCGGCCATGTCGTACCCCACCCGGCCCGCGGTGCCCAGCCGCACCAGCGCGGCCCGGACCCGCTCCGCCGTCAGACCGGAGCGGCTCGCCAGCTCGGCCGGGTCGATCACCGGCTCCCAGGCGAGCAGGACCGAGATCAGCTCGGCGTCCCCGGCCGCCTCCTCGGTGGAGAGCGCCTCCAGGACACCGCCCTCGCCGGAGAAGCCCCGGCCGGTCTCCGGGGAGAGGGTCAGCGTCAGCCGCATCCCCGGCAGCTCCACCTCCCAGGCCGACGGCGCCGCCTCGCCGCTGGTGCCCGCCGGTGCGTACACCCGCAGGGCGGTGGCGTTCCGCAGCACCCGGTGCAGCGCGGTCAGCCGCTCCGGGCCCGGCAGACAGACCGCTCCGGCGGCCGGCCGGGTGGTCGGCCGCAGGGTGCGACCCGAGGGGATCACCCAGGTGGTGCCCCGGGAGGCCCGGCCGGTCGTCCGGGGCAGGGTGCGCAGGAACCGCACCGCCTCGGGGCCCGACAGCTCTGCCCGGAGGTCGAACCCGGCGGTGGCGACCTGGGCCTCGGCGAACCCGCGCAGCCAGCGGTCCGGCAGCGGCACCTTCTTCTCCACCACCGGGCCGTCCAGCGTGGTCACCGCCAGCTCGTCCGGACCCACCCGCAGATGCATCGGGCTGTCCCCGGTCATCCGGGAGAGCGCCTCCCGCAGTGGGTTGTTCACATCCACATTGGTGGTGCCGTGCCCGGTCTCCGCGCCGTCCAGGCCGTCGCGCAGCACATCGAGCCGGGCGTACACCCCGCAGCAGCCGGAGAAGGACTCGAACCGCAGCCGGTCGCCGTTCCCCGTCACCACCGGGTCGAGCAGCGGGCGCGGTGTGGGGTCGGTGTAGCGCGCGGCGGCCACATCGGCGACGGCCAGCAGGGCGCGGGCCGCCGCCTGCGGCGCGGCGAGGAAACCGGAGAAGAACGTGGGGTGGGCCTCGGCGCCGGAGGGGGTGAGCCCGCCGGAGGTCTCCAGGCCGAGGAGGCTGCCGTCCGCACCGGACTCCAGGGCGGACGACCGGGTGTAGGCGAGCGCCTGCATGGTTCGCGTCATGGGTCCGAAGGTAGGACCCGCCACTGACAACGGCCCCTGCCCACCAGGGTTTTCGCAGGTCAAGCGGGTCGACCGGGTGTGGTCACCGGCCCGGTCGGACCTGCTTGGTCACACCGGCCCGGTCACACCGGCCCGGTCACACCGGCCCGGTCGCACCGGCCCGGTCGCACCTGCCTGGTCACCCGGCCTGCTCACCGGCGCCTGCTCACTGGCCCACGCGGCCGGGTTGGAGGGTCCGGGTGAAGAGCACCGTGCCGCCCTCGGCCCGCAGCCGTACGGTCAGCTCCCCGCTCTCCCCGTCGACGGCGACCTCGCCGAAGTACTGGGGGGACTCCATCGGCGACACATTGGCCCGCTCCGGCGCCCGGACGAAGACCCGCTCGGGGCCGAAGGTGGCGTCCAGCGCGTTGGCCGGGAACCCGCCCGCCGCCAGCGGCCCGGAGACGAACTCCCAGAACGGCGCGAAGTCCTGGAAGGCGGCCCGTTCCGGACGGTAGTGCTGGGCCGAGGTGTAGTGCACATCCGCGGTCACCCAGAGCGTGCCGGTGATCCGCCGGTGCTTGATGAACCGCAGCAGCTCGGCGATCTGGAGTTCACGCCCCAGCGGAGCACCCGGGTCGCCCTGGGCGACGGCCTCAAAGTTCGCCGACCCGTCCGGCACCACCAGACCGATCGGCATATCGGCGGCGATCACCTTCCACACCGCCCGCGATCGTGCCAGCTCTCTTTTCAGCCAGGTCAGCTGGGCCTCCCCGAGGATCCCCTGCCGGTCCTCCGGCTGCCGCCCGGGGGAGTTGGCGTTCCGGTACGAGCGCATGTCCAGCACGAAGAGATCCAGCAGCGGGCCGTGCCGGACCACCCGGTGCATCCGTCCGGTGGTCCCGTGCGGCGCGGGGGTGCTCCCGGGGAAGTACTCGCCGAAGGCCCGCAGCGCCCGCGCCGCCAGCACATCCACGTTCTTCTCGGAGTAGCGCGGATCGTCCAGGAGCTGCCCCGGGTACCAGTTGTTCCGCACCTCGTGGTCGTCCCACTGGGCCACCGTCGGCACCTGGGCGTTGAAGCGCCGTACGTGGGAGTCGAGCAGGTTGTAGCGGAAGTTGCCGCGGAACCCGTCCAGCGACTCGGCCACCCGTGACTTCTCCTCGGTGGTGACATTGCGCCACACCCGCCCGTCCGGCAGGGTCACACTCGGCTGGATCACCCCGTCCGCGTAGATCGTGTCCCCGCTGCACAGAAAGAAGTCCGGGTCGAGCCGGCGCATCTCCTCGTACACCCGGAAGCCCCCGATGTCCGGATTGATGCCCCAGCCCTGGCCCGCGATGTCCCCCGACCACAGGAAGCGCACACCGCGCCGCCGCCCGAGCGGCGCCGTCCGCAGCGAGCCGTGCACCGGGCGGCCGGTACGGCGCGGATCGGACGGGTCGGCGAGGGTCACCCGGTAGTGGACCCGCTCCCCGGCGGGCAGCCCGTGCAGCGCGGTGGTGCCGGTGAAGTCGGTCCCCGGCCCGATCAGCGGCCCGGTGAAGCGGCGCACCCGCCGGAACGACTCCGTCGCGGCCACCTCCACCAGCATCCGCGCCGGACGGTCCGAACGCACCCACACCAGCGCGGACGAGGAGGTCACCGCCCCGCTCTGCACCCCCCAGGAGGCTTCCGGACGCCCCGGCAGCGCGAGCGCCGGAAGGGACACGGCGGCGGGCAGCGCCAGCGCGGCCGAGGCACCGGCACCCCCGAGCAGCAGGGCACGGCGGCTGGGCCGGACGGGACGGTACGACTGACCGAGAGTCATCGGAACGGGCCTCCAGGACGGGCGGTGCGGGGCGGTACGGAGCAGTACGGCGAGGTACCGGCAGGCAGTCGGTGCGGTACGGGCAGGCAGTACGGGGTGCGGTACGGGCCGCACGGCCGCCGGGCCATCATGGACGCCCGCCCCGTACACCCGCCGGAACTCCGGATGAACAACACGCGCCACATCAGCCCGCGGTGGCCTCCGCCCGTGCCGCGGCCGCCAGCAGCCGGATCCCCCGCATGATGTCGGACGGCGCCAGATGGGCGTACCCCAGAACCAGCCGTACCCCGCTCTCCGGCACCGGGACGAGCGCATGCGACGCCAGCGACCGGACGATCACCCCTGCCCGCCGGGCCGCCGCCTTGAACCGCTTCTCGGGCCCGTACCGGTCCGGCAGCCGGACGATGATGTGCAGCCCCGCCGCGATCCCGCTCACCTGTGCCCCCGGGAAGTGCTCCGTCAGCGCCGCCACCAGGGTGTCCCGCCGCTCCCGGTAGGCCCGCTGGCAGCACCGCAGATGACGGTCGTAACCGCCGCTCGTCACCAGCTCCGCCAGCAGCGCCTGATCGATCGCCGGATGGCCCATGTCCAGGGTGCGCTTGCGCTCCACCACCTCCTCCACCAGCGGCCCCGGCACCAGCAGCCAGCCCAGCCGCAACCCCGGGGCGAGCGACTTGCTCACCGACCCCGTATAGGCCACCCGCTCCGGATCCAGCCCCTGGAGCGCGCCCACCGGCGCCCGGTCGTAGCGGAAGTCCCCGTCGTAGTCGTCCTCCACGATCAGCCCGTCCACCGAGCGCGCCCACTCCAGCAGCTCCACCCGGCGCCGCGCGGAGTAGGCGATCCCCGTGGGGAACTGATGGGCCGGGCTGGTGCTGACCGCCCGTACCCCCGACCGCCACAGCGGCCCCACCGCCAGCCCCTCACCATCCAGCGGCAGCGGCTCCATCTCCAGCCCGGCGGCCCGGAACAGCGGACCGTGCCCCGGACTCCCCGGATCCTCCACCCCCAGCGAGCGCAGCCCCCGCCCGTACAGCACCGACCCCAGCAGGGTCATCGCCTGCGCCACCCCCGAACACACCACCATCCGCTCCGGGTCGGCCACCACACCCCGCCGCCGGGTCAGCAGCGCCGCCAGCGCCGACCGCAGCTGGGGCAGCCCGCGCGGATCCGGATAGCCGAGCGCGCTGTGCGGCAGCCGGGCCAGCACCGCCCGCTGCGCCGCCGCCCAGGCCGCGCGCGGGAAGAGCGACAGATCCGGGCTCCCCGGCCGGAAGTCCACCAGCGCCCCGCGACCGGAGGAGCGCGGCGCGAGATCCCGTACGGCATCCGGTACGGAGCGGGCCGCGGCACCCACCCAGGTCCCCGAGCCGCGCTCGCTCCGCAGATACCCCTCGGCGGTCAGCTGCTCGTACGCCTCCGTCACCAGCCCCCGGGACACCCCCAGATCGACCGCCAGCTCCCGGCTGGCGGGCAGCCGGGTACCGGGGGCCAGCCGGCCGGAGCGGACCGCGTCGCGCAGCGCCGACTGGAGCGCCCGCCCCCGCTGCCGCGCGGGCGCCCCGGCGGCGGGCAGCAGCAGCTCCCACGCCGGGCCCGTCCCCCGGGGCGCCTCCCGCTCCCGCCCGTCCTTCCTGTCCTTCCCGCCCTCGCCGTCCTCGCCGTTGTGTGAAGTGGTCCCCGATGACGTCATGGAAGTGGACCTTAAAGGGGACCGCCGCACTGCCTAGCGTCGGCCCCATGAACCACCCGTCCCCCACTCCGACCGCGTGGGCCACCGACCGCTCCGCCCTCCACGGCATCCTCCTCGTCTCCTTCGCCTACTGCCTCGTCGGCGCCTCCTTCACCGCCAACAGCGTCCTCGGGGAGTACCCCTGGGCCGGCGGCCAGGCCCTCCGCTACGCCCTCGCCCTGCTGCTCCTGCTGCCCCTCCTCGGCGGCCGCCGGGCCCTCGCCCCCCTGAGGGCCCTCACCCCGCGCCAGTGGGGCCGGATCGCCCTGCTCGCCGGGGTCGGCATGGTCGGCTTCAACCTCGCCGTCCTCGCCGCCGAACGCACCGCCGAACCCGCCGTGCCGGGCGTCTTCGTCGGCTGCGCACCCGTCGTGGTCGCCGTCCTCGTCCCGCTGACCGAGGGCCGCAGGCCCACCCGTCCCGTGCTGTACGGGGCGCTGCTCGTCGCCGCCGGAGCCTTCACCGTCCAGGGGTGGGGGCGCGCCGACGCCCTCGGGGTCCTCTGGTCGGTGGCCGCGCTCGCCGGTGAGGTCGGCTTCGCGGTGCTCGCGGCGCCGGTGCTGCGCCCCCTCGGCCCCCGGCTGCTCACCGCCTGCGTCTGTGGTGTGGCGGCGCTGGAGTCGGCGGTCATCGGGGTGCTCCTCGACGGCCGGGAGTGGGTGCGGATGCCCGACCAGGGCGAGGCCTGGGCGCTGCTGTGGCAGGCGGCGGTGGTCACCGTGATCGGCTTTGTCACCTGGTACATGGGGATCCAGCGCATCGGCACCGAGCGGGCGACCCTCTTCACCGGGCTGATCCCGGTGGCCGCCGCGCTCACCGCGCCGCTGGTGGGCACGGGGACCTTCGGCGCGGCCCAGGCGGCGGGCGGGGTCCTGGTGGGGACGGGAGCGGCGCTGGGGTCGGGGCTGTTCGCCCTCCGGCGCTCCCGGCGGTCCGACAGCGCCCAGGGGTCCGATGGCGGGTCCGGCGGCGGAGCCGATGCCGCAGCCGATACCGGATCCGGTGGTGGTTCCGAAGGCGGGTCCGGTGGCGGGCTCGAAGGCGCTCAGGCGTCACAGCAGCCGCCTGGACCACAGGAGTCAGCGAAGTCATCGGAGGTTCGGAAGCCTCCGGCCGTACGCGGACCGTCGCGGTAGTCCCGGCGGGCACCGTGGCCCCGACTCCCACGGCGAGCAGTTCACGCCATCCCTGCCCCAGGGGCGTCCGGCATCCGCCGGGCGCCCCTCGCCCGTTCCGCGCCACCCGGGAGCGCGGTCGCCCAGGGGTGTCACCCGGTGCGCCCTCCGCCGGTGTTCCGCGTGCTCACCACGGGGCAACGGCCTTCCCGCGCCATTTTCCGCGCAGTCGACGGACACGTTCCGCTTGTCCCGGGGTGGCGCGATGGAGCAGGAAATGTCCCTGACCGCGCCTGTTGCTCCTGGGTGTCACCCCTGATCGGAGCTTGTGGACGGGTCGTCAGCCCTGATTACCGGCTGGTAGTTTCAAGATCGGGGCGTCGACAGCCGTCGATGGTGTGTCGACCCGACGGATCCGGCCGGGAGACATATGACGCACCGTGGCGACCTGGACACGGAAGCGTATGTGGGCTGGGATGGACGAGTGGCGAACCGGACCCCGACCGATCTCCCGCAGGAACACCGTCCCTCCGCCGTGCCGGCCGCGGCGCCCTGTCGCATGCCCGTGCGCACGGCCGGAGGCGGAGTCCTGGGAGCGGCCTGGGTGGTGACCCCGGGCCGATGTCCGGGGCGGGTGTCCGCCGCCGCGTCCGGCGGGGAGACGGACGCGCCAACCGGCCCGCTCGCCCTCCGAGGGCGCCCGATCGGCGATGATGGGGACAGAGCGGGGCGATCACCACGGATAATGGTGGACGCGGAGCCCGTCGATCGGTTCGTGGCCGCCGCCGGAGGGCCGGTTCCGGACAGGGAGCCCCGGTCCGCCGGATCCAACGGCACCCCGGACCGTCCGTGGGCCCCGCCGAAACGCCGGACAGTGCTGTCCGGCCGGGTCGTACGGGTGACCGCGCACACGGTCCCGACATGGGTGCGCAACCCCGACAAAGTCGCCGGGGTGACGTTCATGTGAGCCCTTTCGCGCACGTCAGAGCCGTGTCCAAAAAGGCATGGGTCCTGAATGGCGCGCGCTTCACTGGGGTGCTAACAGCCTGTGAACGCTTCCCCCGTCGAGTCGACTTACCCGGGTGACAAACGCAGGATTGGTCTTGACCAAGGTGCCGCGCCACCCTATGGTCGGCAGAGATAGTGCAGGAACCTTTAATAAACAAGGGCGCGAAAAAGCCGCCGCTGACACGGCGAATGCGGAGGATCAGGGTGGGGACCACGCAGCTGGAATCAGTGCCGGAACCAAAGTACTGGCACCTCAAGACCGTGATCGGGGAGGCGCTCGACTCCGATTTCTCGGTGGGCGAGGTCCTCCCGAACGAACGGGACCTCGCAGCGCGGTTCGGGGTCGCCCGCGCGACACTGCGACAGGCCCTCGAACAGCTGGAACTGGAAGGACGCCTGCAACGACGCAGGGGTGTGGGCACGACCGTGGCTCCGCCGCGCATGGGAGTGGATGTCTCCACCACCCAGCAGGCATGGCCGGGATCCGCCCAGGACGCATGGCAGTCCTTCGACTGCCAGAAGGCCGTGCCACCCGCCTCGGTGGCCCGGCTCCTCGGAACGGCGGCCGACGACGAGACCTACACACTGCGCAGACTGCGCGTCAGCCATGGACAGCCGGTCGCGGCGGAACAGCTCTATGTCCCGCCCGCCTCGGTACCCGAACTGTCGGCCATAGACGCCCCGCCGGGAGCGGCACGGGCCCGCGCGGTCCTGCGCGAGCTCCAGCGCCTCGATCTGGAGGGGCAGGACCGGGCGGTGGAGCTGGGCTCCGCCCGCGCGGACGACGCCAAGGAGCTGGATCGGCTCCCCGGCGCCCCCGTGCTGGTGGTGACCACCCGTTACTTCTCCGGCGGCAGGACCGCCGCGGTGACGGTCGCCACCTACCGGGCCGACACCTGCCGGCTCACCTTCGGTGCCTCCGGCGATGTCGAGATAAGCCATCACGACGAGACCCGCCGCGCCTCCTGACATCGGCCCGTCCGATGCGGCCCCGGTACCCCGGGGCCGGGGCGCGCGTGGACCGAGGGGCAAGATGGGGCCCGCTGTCCGCACACGCAGTAGGCCAGGGAGGAACCGTCGTCGTGAGCAGTCGGCCGTCCCGAGGCGCT
>NZ_JBEPCY010000031.1:0-90772 GCF_040299965.1 Streptomyces sp. NPDC000594
CCGCCGGGTCCCTACCCGGCGGAGGGACTACCCTTGCGAGGTCAGGACCCCTGTGACTGCGGAGCACCTTTGAACGACCAGGCACGCGCGGGCCGCCCCCGTCGCGCCCCCAAGCCCCACCGCCGCCCGAAGAAGGACCCCGTGCGGATCCTCGCCTTCGAGGCGCTGCGCGCCGTGGACGAGCGGGACGCGTACGCCAATCTCGTCCTGCCGCCGCTGCTGCGGAAGGCCCGGGAGGCCGAGGACTTCGACACCCGGGACGCCGCCCTCGCCACCGAGCTGGTCTATGGCACCCTGCGCCGCCAGGGCACCTATGACGCGATCATCGCGGCCTGTGTCGACCGGCCGCTGCGCGAGGTCGACCCGCCGGTCCTGGATGTGCTCGGGCTCGGTGCCCATCAGCTGCTGGGCACCCGTATCCCCAGCCACGCCGCCGTCTCCGCCACCGTGGAGCTGGCCCGGGTGGTCCTCGGGGACGGGCGGGCCAAGTTCGTCAACGCCGTGCTCCGCCGGATCGCCCGGGACGACCTCGACACCTGGATCGAGCGGGTCGCCCCCGCGTACGAGAAGGACGCCGAGCAGCATCTCGCGATCGTCCACTCCCACCCCCGGTGGATCGTCTCCGCCCTGTGGGACGCCCTGGGCGGCGGCCGGGCCGGGATCGAGGATCTGCTGGAGGCCGACAACGAGCGCCCCGAGGTGACCCTGGTCGCCCGCCCCGGGCGGTCGACGCCCGAGGAGCTGCTGGTCGCCGTCGGCGAGGACTCCGGGCTGCCCGGCCGCTGGTCCCCCTATGCGGTACGGCTCGCCGAGGGCGGTGAGCCCGGCGCCCTGGAGGCCGTCCGGGAGGGCCGCGCGGGCGTCCAGGACGAGGGCAGCCAGCTGGTCGCCCTGGCGCTGGCCAACGCCCCCCTGGACGGCCCCGACAGCCGCTGGCTGGACGGCTGTGCCGGCCCCGGGGGCAAGGCCGCCCTGCTGGCCGCGCTCGCCGCCGGGCGCGGCGCCGCCCTGCTCGCCGCCGAGAAGCAGCCGCACCGTGCCGGTCTGGTGGCGAAGGCGCTGGCCGGGAACCCCGGCCCGTACCAGGTCGTCACCGCCGACGGCACCCGCCCGCCGTGGCAGCCCGGCGGCTTCGACCGGGTGCTGATGGATGTCCCCTGTACCGGTCTCGGCGCGCTCCGCCGCCGCCCGGAGGCGCGCTGGCGCCGCCGTCCGGCCGATCTGGAGGGGTTCGCCCCGCTCCAGCGTTCGCTGCTGCGGGAGGCGCTGCGGGCCGTCCGGGTCGGCGGTGTGGTCGGGTATGCGACCTGCTCGCCGCATCTCGCCGAGACCCGGGTGGTCGTCGACGATGTCCTGCGCGGGCGCGGCGGCACCCCGGTGGAAGCCGAGTGGATCGACGCCCGCCCCCTGCTCCCCGGGGTCCCCGCGCTCGGGGACGGACCGGACATCCAGCTGTGGCCGCATCTCCACGGCACCGACGCGATGTATCTGGCCCTGCTGCGCCGCACGGCGTGAGCACCCCCGGGTACGAAGGGAAAGACAGTTTTTGTCCCGGATGGGGCCCTGCGGCGACCCGCTGTGGCCCCTCCGGACCGATCGCGATACCCGTCCGCGGGCGGGAACCGGCCCGGAGCATGGCAGGCTTGGGCCATGGCCGTACAGATCAACCCCAGCATCCTCTCCGCCGACTTCGCCCGACTGGCGGAGGAGGCCAAGGCCGTCGACGGCGCGGACTGGCTCCATGTCGATGTGATGGACAACCATTTCGTGCCCAATCTGACCCTGGGCACCCCGGTGGTGGAGTCCCTCGCCCGTGCGACGGACACCCCGCTGGACTGCCATCTGATGATCGCCGACCCCGACCGCTGGGCCCCCCAGTACGTCGAGGCGGGGGCGGGCTCCGTCACCTTCCATGTGGAGGCGGCGGCGGCCCCGGTCCGGCTGGCCCGGGAGATCCGGGCCAAGGGGGCGCGCGCCTCCATGGCGCTCAAGCCCGCCACCCCGATCGAGCCGTACGAGGATCTGCTGCCCGAGCTGGACATGCTGCTGATCATGACCGTGGAGCCGGGCTTCGGCGGTCAGGCCTTTCTCGACATCATGCTGCCCAAGATCCGCCGTACCCGGGAGCTGATCTCGAAGCACGGACTGGAACTCTGGCTCCAGGTCGACGGCGGGGTCTCCGCGACCACCATCGAGCGGTGCGCCGAGGCGGGCGCGGATGTCTTTGTCGCCGGGTCCGCCGTCTACGGCGCGGACGACCCGGCCCGCGCGGTGCGGGCCCTGCGGGAGCAGGCCACCGCCGCCTGCCGTCATTGAGGCACGACCCGGCCCGTTTCCGAGCGAACCGGGGGAGACTGGGTGGGGACGGTCCGCCCGCGGGCGACGGCCGGGGCGGAATCGGTTCCGCCGGTTTCGGACCCCGGGCAAACACGGGCCACCCGTACCGGAAATACGGCGAAGAGCAGGGGAGAAGGAAGCGAACTCGGCCCATTCGGGCTGATCAACGACGGTCGGATCTGACAGGATGACGGATCCGGAGTGTGTACAGCAGTGAGGAGATCGCGGTGTCGACGGGCCGGTCAGCCACGCGGATGGGACCCGCGGAGCTGGTGCAGGCGGCGGCCATGGCCCGCCGCTTCTATCTAGAGGGCAAATCCAAGATCCAGATCGCGGAGGAGTTCGGCGTCAGCCGCTTCAAGGTCGCGCGCGTCCTGGAGACCGCGCTGGAACGTGATCTCGTACGGATCGAGATCCGCGTTCCCGCGGAGCTGGACGCCGAGCGCTCCGACGCGCTCCGCGCCCACTTCGGGCTGCGCCACGCGGTGGTGGTGGAGTCCCCGGCGGAGGCCGAGGAGTCACCCGACCCGGAGAACCTGGGCGAGGTGGCCGCCGATCTGCTCGGCGAGCTGGTGGCCGAGGGCGATGTGCTGGGCCTGGCCTGGGGCCGGTCCACCATCCATATGGCCGCCGCGCTGGACCGGCTGCCACCGTGCACGGTGGTGCAGCTCACCGGGGTGTACGACGCGGGGACCGCCGAGCGCGGCTCGGTGGAGGCGGTCCGGCGGGCCGCCCAGGTCTCCGGCGGCGACGCCCACCCCATCTACGCGCCGATGCTGCTGCCCGACGCGGCCACCGCCGCCGCGCTGCGCCATCAGACGGGCATCGCCCGTGCCTTCGACTACTTCGACAAGGTCACCGTCGCCGCGGTCTCGATCGGCTCCTGGGAGCCGGGCATCTCGACCGTCCACGACATGCTGAGCGAGGAGGAGCGGGCGCGCTACGCCTCGTACGGTGTCGCCGCCGAGATGTCCGCGCACCTCTTCGACCGGGACGGCCGCCGGGTCGGCCGGGACCTGGGGGAGCGCTGCATCACCGTCGAGACGGACCGGCTGCGCCGGATCCCCGAGGTGGTGGCCATCGCGGGCGGTCAGCGCAAGGCCGACGCGATCGGCGCGGTGCTCCGCTCCGGTCTGGTGACCAGCCTGGTGACGGACACGGCGGCGGCCGACCATCTGCTGGCGGGGCCGCCGAGCCCCCGCCCGGCCCTGGACCGGGCGGACCCGGACGACTGACGGAAAGCCGAAGGAGCGATCACCCCACGGGGCCCGGACGACCGGGCCCCGTGCGGCGTTTCCGGGGGACCGGGGCGGCTCAGCCCGGGTCCCAGGAGTGGGTACGGCGGTGCGCCACGGCCCTGCCGCCCGTCGGCGCCGCCATCGCGCCACCGGCTCGGTTCAGAAAGCGACGCCGTCGTGGGGCCGTCGCGGGTCCGGCCGCTCGGTGATGTGGCATGTGATCGACCTCACAAAGCAGTGATGTCCTTCGCCCCTCTGCCCGCGCGGTCGATGAATGCCCCGCGTACCGGACCCCAACGCGTCCACCACGTACTGGACATACGGCACCCCCCGTGCACAAGAGACCTGTCCGACCGGTGTGGAACCCCCTCTCCCCCGGGGGATCCCCTGGGGTCAACAATTCTTTACCCTACGCGTTCCGGCCGTATACGACGCCAACTTCACGCCTTTGCGGGCGAGATGACGACAGGTCAGCTTTTCTTGACCCTCCCCGGCGCGCGGTCACATACTTCTGCCGTCGGGTTCCCGAGAACGGGGTGGTGGCACGGCCCTCCGGCCCGGCGGTACACGCGATCTGGAGGCCCTGGCCATGACCGAAGTGCCCGGCGCGGCGGAGCTGCCGCCGAGGGTGGCGGCCCGGCTGGAGCTGCTCTTCTCGGTCATCCGGCCCGCCGCCCTCCAGCGCCCCTGGACCAGCGGAGAGGTCGCCGACCGCGCCGGGGTCGACCTCCCCTATGTGGAAGGGCTGCGGGCCGGCACCCTCCCGCCCGGGGAGGTGGACCCGCCGATCGACGAACGCCAGCGCGAGCGGCTCTTCGCCCAGCGCCTGGACTGCCTCTTCCGTACCCGGCTCTCCCCCCGGACCGGCAGACCGGTCACCCAGACCGAGGTCGCCGAGGCCCTCAACAGCAACAAGCAGCACGTCGGCAACCTCCGCACCGGGAGGAACAACCCCTCCATCGTCCTCGCCCAGAAGTACGCCGACTACTTCGGCGTCGATGTCGGCTACTTCAGCGCCGCCCCCCTCAGCGCCGTCGCCGCCTGCTTCGGCCACACCCGGGACTTCCTGGTCCGCGCCGACGACGACGCCCATGTCGTCCAGGCCCTGGCCAATCTGCGGCTGCTGCGCGCCCTCGCCGACCGCCGGGTGCGCCATGTCGTCGGCCGGCTCGTGGACCAGTACGAGGCCACCGCCGACACCACCCGGCACCGCCCGCCCCCCGGTGGCGGTGGGTGAGCGCGTCCGGCGGCCGGCCCCAGCCCCTCCTGTGCCGATGGCACCCGCCGGAAGGTGACGACATGCGCTCCCTGGCCCTGTGGTGGATGCGCTGGCGATGGGCCCGCCGGATCCGGACGGAGCTGCGCCTGCCCGAGGCGCCCAGCCTCCAGGAGGTCATCGACGCCGTCGCGGCCGGCCGGGGCCGCCCCATCCGGCTGCTGGTGGAACCCCTGGAGCTGCGGGTCTCCGGCTACTGCGCCCAGTCCGACACCACCGACTACATCTTTGTCGACGCCCATGCCGGACCCCTCCTCCAGTACCAGGTCGTCTGCCATGAACTGGTCCACCTCCACCGGGGCCACCGGCCCGCCGACCACGACACCATCGACGACGAGGTGGCCGAGGCCCTCTTCTCCACCGTGAGCCCCGATGTGGTCCGGCTGGTCCTCGGCCGGGACGCCTACGACGAGGAGGCCGAACTGGAGGCCGAGATCATCGGCACCGTGCTGCTCCAGTGCCTCGACCTCTCCCGGCAGCCCAACCCGGCGCTCTCCGCCTCCTTCGAGCTGGGGAGCACCGGTGTCTGAGGGCGTCTACGACCTCGTCTATCTCTCGGTGAGCGCCGCCGCCTGGACCATGGTCGTCCTGCGGCTGATCCGGCTGAGGGTCGCCGCCTCCGCCCCGCTCGCCCTCACCACCGCCGCCGTCTTCACCGGGGCGACCGCCTTCGCCTTCGGCGCCCCCACCGTCTACCGCGCCGTCGGGGAGATCAGCGGCATCGCCAATCTCGGCACCCTCTTCGTCTATGTCTCGGTGGTGCTGTACGGCGGACTCGCCCAGGCCATGGCCCTGATGTGGACCCCCACCGCCCGCTCCGGCGCCGCTGGTGCCCGCCCCCGGATCCGGGGGCCGATCGTCCGGCACGTCCTGCTCGCCGCCCTGCTGGTCCTGCTCTTCCTGCTCGCCCGCCCCCGGGGGCCGGAGACCCCGCTCACCTTCGACATGGCGCACGCGGACGATCCGGTGCTGCTCGCCTTTCTGCTGCTGTACCAGGCGGGCTGGTTCTCGGCCTGTCTCTCCGTCGCGGCGATCTGCCGCCGCCATCTGCGGAAGGTGGGCCCGGGGGAGGAGCGGGTCCGGCGGGGACTGCTCTGTGTCACCGTCGGCACCGTCATCTGCTCCACCTACGGCGTCACCAAGGTGATCGCCATCCTCGGCGCCGCCACCGGGGCGTACCGCCTGGATGTGCTCAGCGATGTCGTCGGCCCGATGGCGTCCGCGCTGGGCGCCCAGGTGATCGTGGCCGGCTTCTGCTATCCCGTGCTCGGCAAATGGCGGGCGGACCGCCGGGACTACCGGCTGCTCGCCCCGCTCTGGCGCACCGTGGTCCGGGAGCACACCCCCCGCCAGGTGCTGGCCTCGGTGGGCCCGCTGCGGGAGCGCCTGGCCCTGGGCTCCGTCGGCTTTCTGCTCACCCGCCGGATCATCGAGATCACCGACGCCCAGCGCTCGCTCCGCCCCTATCTCCGGGCCGGGGACGCCGAAGCGGTGGAGCGGGAGGCGGGCCGCCACGGTCTCGGCGGCGCCGATCTGCGGGCCGCCCGGGACGCGGCGGGGCTGCTGGTGGCGGTGGACCGGGTACGGAACGGGGGAGCCCGCGCCGTCCGGCCCCCGGGGCTCCCCGGGCCGGGGCGGCTGGCGACCGATGTCGACGCCCGGGTGGAGCGGGAGCATCTGGTGCGGATCGCCCGGCATCTGGACCATCCGGCGGTGCTGGCCGCGGTGGCCCCCCGGCCCGGCTGACCCCCTCCGCGACGCCCCGCGCGATCGACCCCTCAGCCCCGCGACCACCCGAAGGCAGCCGTGACCGTACCGAACCCCTCCACGCCCCGCCCGGCGGAGCCCGCAGCACCCGGCGAAGGGTCCTGGAACGCCTACCGGGAGCTGGTCCGCAGCCACCCCACCGCCCTGCGGTTCGGGCTCAACCTCGCCTTCTACCGGTGCTTCGCGGTCCCCGAGATAGCCACCGTGCTGGCCCGCTCCGGCGGCATAACCGGGGACCCGCTCGCCCGTGCCAAGGCCACCGGCCGCCCGCTCTTCCGCGTCCTCGAATCCGGCTTCGACGACCCCGGCGCGGAGGAGAGCCTCGACCGGCTGCGCCGGGTCCACCACGGGCTGCCGGTCGGCGACGACGCCTTCGTCTATGTACTCGGCCTCTTCTGCGTCCATCCGCTGCGCTTCCTCGACCGCTACGGACCCCGCCCCGCCACCGAGGCCGAACGCGAGGCCGCCCACACCTTCTACACCGCGCTGGGCCGCCGGATCGGGATCACCGCACCGCCCGCGGGACACCGGGCGCTGGCCGCCTTCACCGACGCCTACGAGCAGCGCTCCTTCCGTCCGACCCCCGAGGGACGGGCCCTGTGGCGCTCCGCCCGTACCGTCTTCGCCCGGCGGCTGCCCGCCCCCGTCGCCGGGCTCGGACCGCTGGTCGCCGAGTGTCTGATGGACCCCTCCATGGGCGCCCTGGGCATACCCCGCCGCCCCGCCCCGTTGCGCTGGGTGACCACCACCGCGCTCCGCCGTCATCTGGCCCGCGACCGGCGTACCGGATTTGGATGATCCGCTTGATGGGTCCGCCGGGCACTGGAGCTTTCTCCCACCCCGCCCGCCGAGCGGGCCATGGGAGAATGAAGTACGTGCGCTTTCCCCGGCCGGCACACCTGCCGGGGCCTCCTCCTATCGACTGGGATGTTCTGCACGTGCGTTTCCTCAATGATCTGAAGCCGCCGTACGACCTGACGTACGACGATGTGTTCATGGTCCCCAGCCGCTCGGCCGTTGGCTCCCGCCAGGGGGTGGACCTCTCGTCCCCCGATGGCTCCGGCACCACCATTCCGCTGGTCGTCGCCAATATGACCGCCATCGCCGGCCGCCGGATGGCGGAGACCGTGGCCCGCCGGGGCGGGCTGGTGGTCATCCCCCAGGACATCCCCATCGAGGTCGTCACCGACGTGGTCGCCTGGGTCAAGACCCGCCACCATGTCCTGGACACCCCCATCGTGCTCGCCCCGCACCAGACCGTCGCCGACGCCCTGGCCCTGCTGCCGAAGCGGGCCCATGAGGCGGGCGTCGTCGTGGACGCCGACCACCGGCCCATCGGTGTGGTCACCGACGCCGACCTCACCGGCGTCGACCGCTTCACCCAGCTCAGCGAGGTCATGTCCACGGATCTGCTGATCATCGACGCGGACATCGACCCCCGGGAGGCGTTCAACCGCCTCGACCACGCCAACCGCCGCTACGCCCCCGCCGTGGACGCCGACGGCCGCCTCACGGGCATCCTCACCCGTAAGGGCGCCCTCCGCGCCACCCTCTACACCCCGGCCGTCGACGACGCGGGCCGGCTGCGGATCGCCGCCGCAGTCGGGATCAACGGCGATGTCGCCGGCAAGGCGAAGCAGCTGCTGGAGGCGGGGGTGGACACCCTGGTGGTGGACACCGCCCATGGCCACCAGGAGTCGATGATCGCCGCCGTCAAGGCGGTCCGCGGCCTCGACCCCAAGGTCCCGATCGTCGCCGGCAACATCGTCGCCGCCGAGGGCGTCCGCGATCTGATCGAGGCGGGCGCGGACATCATCAAGGTCGGCGTCGGCCCCGGCGCCATGTGCACCACCCGGATGATGACCGGTGTCGGCCGGCCCCAGTTCTCCGCCGTCCTGGAGTGCGCCGCCGAGGCCAAGAAGTACGGCAAGCACGTCTGGGCCGACGGCGGTGTCCGCCACCCGCGCGATGTCGCCATGGCGCTGGCCGCCGGAGCCTCCAATGTGATGGTCGGCTCCTGGTTCGCCGGGACCTACGAGTCCCCGGGCGACCTCCAGCAGACCGCCGACGGACGCCTCTACAAGGAGTCCTTCGGCATGGCCTCCGCCCGCGCGGTGCGCAACCGCACCAGCGAGGAGTCCTCCTACGACCGCGCCCGCAAGGCCCTGTTCGAGGAGGGCATCTCCACCTCGCGGATGTTCCTGGACCCGACCCGGCCGGGGGTCGAGGACCTGATCGACTCGATCATCGCGGGCGTCCGCTCCTCCTGCACCTACGCGGGCGCGGGCTCCCTGGCGGAGTTCGCCGAGCGGGCCGTCGTCGGCGTCCAGAGCGCCGCCGGATACGCCGAGGGCAAGCCGCTCCACGCCAGCTGGAACTGACCCTCCCCCTCCCCCCACCCCGCGGCCCGGTCGGCCGCACCGGGCCCGCGGCCCCGCTCCGGCGGGGCCGCGGGCCCTTTCCGTACCCCGAAAAAAACCGGCACGCATGGAAGGAATGGTTCGGGGTAGGCGCCCACCTGCACTGACCACGGAGCAGGGGAGGACGAAGTGTCCACGGCGAGCCAGGTCCCGACCGGCCTCATCGACGGAACACGCAGCCCGAGCCGAGAGCTGGACCTTCCGGAGGTGATCGACCCCGGGGCGGTGGCGCCCCGGGACGCACGGGAGATCTCCAGGATCTTCTTCACCCGGCTGGCCACGCTGGAGGAGGGCACGCGGGACCACCAGTACGTCCGCAACACCCTCATCGAGCTGAACCTCGCACTGGTGAAGTACGCCGCGGGCCGGTTCCGCAACCGGGCCGAGCAGATGGAGGACATCATCCAGGTCGGCACGATCGGCCTGATCAAGGCGATCGACCGGTTCGAACTGAGCCGGGAGGTGGAGTTCGCCACCTTCGCCGTCCCCTATATCGTCGGCGAGATCAAGCGGTTCTTCCGGGACACCAGCTGGGCCGTCCATGTGCCGCGCCGGCTCCAGGAACTGCGGATCGACCTGGCGAAGGCCACCGACGACCTCTCCCAGCGGCTGGACCGCTCCCCGACCACCCGGGAGCTGGCCGAGTATCTGGGCATCGACGAGCAGGAGGTCATCGAGGGCGTGGTGGCCAGCAACGGCTACACCGCCGGCTCGATCGACATGCCGCTGGAGGACTCCTCCGACCACACCTCGGCCACCCTCTCCGACCGCCTCGGCGCCCCCGACGGCGATCTGGAGATCGCCGAGAACGTCCAGGCGCTCAAACCGCTCATCGAGGAGCTGGACGAACGGGACCGCAGGATCCTGCGGATGCGCTTCGGCGACGAGCTGACCCAGTCGGAGATCGGCGCCGAGCTGGGCGTCTCCCAGATGCATGTCTCCCGGCTGCTCGCCCGGATCACCACCAGGCTGCGCGAGGGGCTCCTCGTCGTCGAGTGAGCCCCGGCGCACCCGCGACGGGTCTCCCCTTCCCGGCCCGTCCGGGGCGGGCCCCGCCGGACCGCTCACCGGCGTGCGGGCCCGCCCCTTCCGGTGCACCGGGTCACCCCTGTGGACCCGGTGCACCGACGCGGGCGCGCGGTCATGGTCTACTGCGGTGGCGGCACCCAGCCGCTTCCGTCCCCGGCCACGGCCACCGCAGAGATAGTGATCCATCCGCAGTGCGACTGAATGACCTCGACGAACGCATCGTCCACGCCCTCGCGGAGGACGCCCGCCGCTCCTTCGCCGATATCGGCGCCCAGGTCGGCCTCTCCGCCCCGGCGGTCAAGCGCCGGGTGGACCGGCTGCGCGCGGTCGGCGCCATCACCGGATTCACCGTCCGGGTGGACCCCGCCGCCCTCGGCTGGGAGACCGAGGGGTTCATCGAGCTGTACTGCCGCAGCAACACCTCGCCCGAGGCCATCGAACGCGGCCTCAAGCGCTACCCGGAGATCGCCTCGGCCTCCACCGTCACCGGCGAGGCCGACGCCATCCTCCAGGTCTTCGCCGCCGACATGCGCCACTTCGAACGGGTCCTGGAACGCATCGCGGGCGAGCCCTTCGTGGAGCGCACCAAGTCCGTCCTGGTCCTCTCCCCGCTGCTGCGCCGCTTCTCCTCGGGCTCCCCCGCCTGACCAGAGGTCCGGGTGCCGGGGCTTCGGGGTCCGGGGTGTCGGGTGCCGGGGCTTCGAGGCCCGGGCGGCTCAGAGCTTCGGCTGCCACGGCAGCACCCGGAAGCCGCCCGAGCCCGCCAGCACCTTCTCGAACGGGGCCGAGCTGACACACCGGGGGATCGTCCCCTTCGCGGTGATCGGGGCCGTCGCCCAGCTGTAGCCCAGCCGGTCCTTCCCGCCGAGGTCATGGACGGTGACCCCGACCCGCTTGCCCCGGGCGCCCGGGAGATCCGTCTTGGTGATCACCCCGCTGACCACGGCGACCTTGCCACCGGTCACCAGGCAGTCGACCTCGGCCCGGGCGGTGGCCCCCTTGCCGTTCAGATAGTGACGGAAGGTGAAGGTGCCGGTCGCCTTGTGCGGGCTCTTCCGGTGCTTGGCCGCCAGATGGGCGTCGAAGGAGAAGGTGATGTCGTCCCCGCGCGAGCGGTAGAGCTTCGCCGTGCCGGTGAGGGCCGCCGCCTCCCGGGGAGCCGCGGCCGCGGCGGCCGGGCGCTTTCCGTCGGAGCCGCTTCCGCCCGACCCGTCGCCCTGTGCGGCGAAGGCGGTGCCCCCGCCGGCCAGCAGGACGGCGCAGAGGGCGGGGAGCAGCGTACGGCGGTGCGCGGAAACATTCATGACAGGGGCCTTTCACCAGGTGGTGGAGGGTGTCCCGACCGGTCGGCCGGACAACAGCCACTCTTCCGTCCGGGCCCCCCGCCCCACATCGACCCCAGGAAGTCGATCACTCTCCCCCGAATGGCGGGGAAGCCCACCGCCCGGGTCGGCCCCCGGGTGGATCCGTCTCCGCCGAACGGCACGCCCGGCTCCCTTGCCCGGCCTCCCCACCCGGCCTTTCCCGGCCGATGAGCGGTCCCGTACGGTCCCGTACGGCCTCCGCGCAATGAATCGCCGAAAGCGCCGCAGATCACGCAATACATCGCCCGTCGGAGCGCAACGGTCGCGCCTTGTCCCGATACCCGCCGGGCCCCTACCGTTTTGAACGGCTTCTTCGCCGTCCCCCGCTCCGCCCGCGCGCCCCTCGGGCCGTGGTGCGCGCGGGTCCTCACTTCCGCAGACCGAGGTCCGCCATGTCATCGCCGCGCATCGCCCTGCTCCAGAGTTCCGGCCGTCCGGGATCGGTCGCCGACAATCTCACGGCGCTCGACGACGCCGCCGCGCGCGCCGCCGCGCTGGGTGCGGAGCTGCTGGTCACCCCGGAGATGTTTCTGACCGGGTACGCCATCGGGGACCGGGTGCCCGAGCTGGCGGAGCCGGCCGATGGGCCGGGGCCGGCGGCGGTCGCCGCCATCGCCGCCCGCCATGGCATCGCGATCTGCTTCGGCTACCCCGAGCGGTCCGCCCCGGACGGCCCGATCCACAACTCCGCGCAGCTGGTGGGCGCGGACGGCACCCGTCTCGCCGACTACCGCAAGACCCATCTCTTCGGCTGCTTCGAGCAGCGGTGGTTCACCCCCGGGACCGAGCAGGTGGTCCGGGCCGAGCTGAACGGCCTCTCCGTCGGCATGCTGATCTGCTACGACGTGGAGTTCCCGGAGAACGTCCGGGCGCACGCGCTGGCCGGGACCGATCTGCTGCTGGTCCCCACCGCGCAGATGCACCCCTTCCAGTTCGTCGCCGAGTCGCTGATCCCGGTGCGCGCCTTCGAGAGCCAGCTGTACATCGCCTATGTGAACCGGACCGGCGCGGAGGGCGAGTTCGAGTTCGTCGGGCTCAGCACCCTCGCGGGGCCCGACGGGGTGTCCCGGGTCCGCGCCGGACGGGGCGAGGAGCTGGTGACCGCCGAGGTCGACCCCGCCTTCCTGGCCGCCTCCCGGGAGGCCAACCCCTATCTGCGGGACCGCCGCCCGGAGCTGTACGGCACGCGGAGCTGACCTGCGCCCCGCCCCCGTACAGCCCGGTGGTACGGGGCGCTGAGCCGCCCGTACGCCCGTACGCGCGGAGCCGCCCGTACCGCCGCACCCCTCGCCTTTTCGTGTTTCCGCTTCACAAGGAGTCCGCGCCCATGACCTCCACGGTGCCCCCCGCCGTCCAGCACACCGACGCGCAGCCGCCGATCACCATGTTCGGGCCGGACTTCCCGTACGCCTATGACGACTATCTCGCCCATCCGGCGGGGCTGGGCCAGGTCCCGGCGACCGAGCACGGTACCGAGGTGGCGGTGATCGGCGGCGGTCTCTCCGGGCTGATCTCCGCGTACGAGCTGATGAAGATGGGTCTCAAGCCGGTCGTCTACGAGGCGGACCGGATCGGCGGGCGGCTGCGCACGGTCGGTTTCGAGGGGTGCGACCCGGAGCTGAGCGCCGAGATGGGCGCGATGCGCTTCCCGCCGTCGTCCACCGCGCTCCAGCACTACATCGACCTGGTGGGGCTGACCACCCGGCCGTTCCCCAACCCGCTGTCGCCCGCCACCCCCTCGACCGTGGTCGACCTCAAGGGGGAGAGCCACTACGCCGAGACCATCGACGATCTGCCGCAGGTCTACCGCGATGTGATGGAGGCGTGGAACGCCTGTCTGGAGGAGGGCGCCGACTTCTCCGACATGAACCGCGCGATGCGGGAGCGCGATGTCCCGCGGATCCGGGAGATCTGGGCGCGGCTGGTGGAGAAGCTGGACAACCAGACCTTCTACGGCTTCCTCTGCGACTCGGACGCCTTCGCCTCCTTCCGCCACCGGGAGATCTTCGGCCAGGTGGGCTTCGGCACCGGCGGCTGGGACACCGACTTCCCCAACTCCATCCTGGAGATCCTGCGGGTGGTGTACTCGGAGGCGGACGACCACCACCGGGGCATCGTGGAGGGCAGCCAGCAGCTGCCGCTGCGGCTCTGGGACCGCGAGCCCGGGAAGATCACGCACTGGGCCCCGGGCACCTCGCTCGCCTCGCTGCACGGGGGAGCGCCGAGGCCCGCGGTGACCCGGCTGAACCGCACCGCCGGGAACCGGATCACCGTCACCGACGCCTCCGGCGACATCCGCACCTACCGGGCGGCGGTCTTCACCGCCCAGTCCTGGATGCTCCTTTCCAAGATCGACTGCGATGACACGCTCTTCCCGATCGACCACTGGACGGCGATCGAGCGCACCCACTACATGGAGTCGTCCAAGCTCTTCGTCCCGGTGGACCGGCCGTTCTGGCGGGACCGGGCGGTGGACGCGCGGGGCGCGGAGACCGGGCGGGACGTCATGTCGATGACCCTCACCGACCGGATGACCCGGGGCACCTATCTGCTGGACAACGGGGACGACGGCCCGGCCGTCATCTGTCTCTCGTACACCTGGTGCGACGACAGTCTGAAGTGGCTGCCGCTCTCCGCCAACGAGCGGATGGAGGTCATGCTGAAGTCGCTCGGCGAGATCTACCCGGATGTGGACATCCGCCGGCACATCATCGGCAACCCGGTGACGGTCTCCTGGGAGAACGAGCCGTACTTCATGGGCGCGTTCAAGGCGAACCTGCCCGGTCACTACCGCTATCAGCGGCGGCTCTTCACCCACTTCATGCAGGACCGGCTGCCCGAGGACATGCGGGGCATCTTCCTGGCCGGGGACGACATCTCCTGGACGGCGGGGTGGGCCGAGGGCGCGGTGCAGACGGCGCTGAACGCGGTGTGGGGTGTGATGACGCATCTGGGCGGCGGTACGGATCCGTCCAACCCCGGTCCGGGGGATGTGTACGACGAGATCGCCCCGGTGGAGCTTCCGGAGGACTAGGGAGTTTCTTTCGGATCAGGCTGGATCAGGGAGTGGGGGCACCTCCCACGCCCTTCGGGCGTAGGGGGAGGGTCTGGTGCCGTGCATCGCAAGGCGGAGGATTGAGCCACTGCGGTGGGGGTACTCCCCCTCGTTCCACTGGGGGAACCCCCACCCGGGCCCGCCAGGGCCCAGGGGGCCATTGGTGATTGACGACAACGCGGCGTGGGGGCACCTCCCGGGCCGCCAGGCCCAGGGGGAGTGCGGTGCCAGGGCACGCGAGCCCAGCAAGATCCGAAAGAGACGACCTAGGGGCCCGGCCCGGTGTCCTCCGGAGGGTCAGGGAGCGGGTGCGGGGGCCGGGGCGGCGGGGTCCGGGGCGCACCGCATGCCCGGCGCGCCCGGTGTGTCCGGTGACGTGCCGGTGACGGTGGACCAGGCGGCGAGGGCCAGCGCGGCGATCCGCTCCAGCTCCGCCCGCCGGGCGCCGTCCCGGGCCTGGACCGACATGCCCTGGAGCACCGCCGTGTAGAAGGCGGCGACCGCGGCGGTGTCGGTCCCCGGGGGCAGCTCGCCCGTGCTGACACCGCGGTCCAGCCGGGCGGTCAGCTCCGTGACGCCCTCCCTGCGGCGCTCGGCCAGATGTTCGCGGGGGCCCGGGTTGGCCGCGGAGCAGTTCACCGCGGAGAGCACCACCATGCACCCGCCGGGGCGGTTGTCCTCGGTGTAGGCGCGGGCCCCGCTCCGGAGCAGCGCCGCGACCGCGGCGCGGGCCGTGGGCTCCTCGGTGAGGGCCCGGGTCATCCACCGCCCGTCCGTGGCGTCGAAGAGCGCCACGGCCTCCCGGAACAGCTCCTCCTTGGAGCCGAAGGCGGCGTAGAGACTGGGCGAGGCGATTCCCATCGCCGCGGTGAGGTCGGCCATCGAGGTGGTCTCGTACCCCTGCTCCCAGAAGACCTCCATCGCGCGTTCGAGCGCGGTGTCGCGGTCGAAAGCGCGGGGGCGTCCGCGTGTGGCGGCCATGCGCTGCCTCCCTCCGGCGGCCCGGTCCCACGGTGTGGTCCTCATTTCTGTACCGCTCGGCAAATATATCTCTTGACGTGCGCCGCCGAGGGGTCGAATAATTCTGTGTCGATCAACACAGAAATGGGGCCGGGGATGGAACCGCTGCGGGGCAGGGTCGCGTTGGTGACGGGTGGCAGCCGGGGGATCGGGGCCGCGATCGTGCGACGGCTGGCCCGGGAGGGCGCGGATGTGGCCCTCACCCATGTCACCCCGGCGAGCAAGGCGAAAGCCGAGGCGGTGGCCGCCGAGGTGACAGCGCTGGGCCGGCGGGCCCTGGTGATCGAGGCGGACGCCGCCGACGCGGGGGCGGTGGCGCGGTCCGTCGAGGAGACCGTCGCCGGGCTGGGCGCCCTGGACATCCTGGTGAACAACGCGGGGGTGTTCCCGTACGGCCCGGTCGAGGAGATCACCCCCGAGGCGGTGCACCACACCCTCGCCGTGCACGCCGCCGCGCCGTTGCTGGCGGCGGGGGCGGCCTCGCCGCATCTGCCCGAGGGCGGGCGGATCATCAGCATCGGCAGCGCTCTGGCCGAGCGGGTGCCCTTCCCCGGGATCGCGCTGTACGCGATGAGCAAGTCGGCGCTGACCGGGATGACCCGGGCGCTCGCCCGTGAGCTGGGGCCGCGCGGGATCACCGTCAATCTGGTGCAGCCCGGTTCGACGGAGACGGACATGAACCCCGCGGACGGGGAGGACGCGGATGCCCAGCGGGCGCTGTCGGCCCTCGGCCGCTATCTCGCCCCGGACGAGGTGGCGGCCACCGTCGCCCATCTCGCGGGGCCCGGCGGGCGGGGCATCACCGGATCGGTCATCACGGTCGACGCCGGTACCAACGCCTGAGCCGCCCACGGTCCGGCGGGCCCGGTCCGGGGCCTCGCCGGGGGCGCTCGGGGGGCCGGGTACCCGGTGGGGCGGGTACCCGGCCGATCGCCGTACGGGCCCCCTGGGCCCGCCCGCCCCGAGCCCGCACGGCCCCGGTGGCCCGGCCCGCCCCGGGTGCCCGTACCGGCCGGGGCGCGGCAGGCCGCGCGGGACGATGACGGCCGGGGGCGCCGCCGGGCCCGGGACGACCGGGGTCCTTCCGCCGGATCGAGCTGGACCGGGTAGTGGGGGCACCACCCACGCCCTTCGGGGGTAGTGGGGGCACCACCCACGCCCTTCGGGCGTAGGGGGAGGAGGAGGGTCCGGTACGTGGAGTCCCCCCGGGCCGCAGGACCGCCGGGCCCAGGGGGTGGATACCCTCCCGGGCCCCTGGGTGCGGGTGGGCGCACCTCCCGGGGAAGGGGCGCGGCGCGGGCCGGGCGGGGCTTCGCTCACGCGCCCTACGGCCGGGGTACCAGCAGGCAGCGCCCCACCAGCCCGGTGTCGCCGTCCAGCCGGTGCCGGAACTCCGCCGCGAGGGCCGGCTGTTCGCGCAGCCGCCACAGCAGCCGCGCCGCCGACCAGGCGCTGTCGCAGGCCCGGCGCGGACTCCAGCTGCCCAGCAGATGGGCGAGCGGATCGGCGACCCGCAGCGGCTCCGGGCCGGACAGCAGCTCCTCCCGTACGCCCTCCTCGATCAGTGCGAGCAGATCCCCCAGCTGGTCGAAGGCGCTCTCCAGCCGGGCGGGTTCGCACCCCAGCGTCTCGCAGGCGTCCACCACGGCGAGGGCCAGATCATGGCCGATATGGGCGTTGAGCCCCGCGAGGGCGAACTGCGCCGGATGCACCCGGGGGTGATGGCGGTACCGCAACAGGGGCCGCCAGCAGGCGGGCGGCCGGGCCGCCGCGACCGCCCGCAGCGACCGGCGGGTGGCGAGGGCGCCGAGGACGGCCGCCGCCCGGCGGCCCGGGAGACCGCCGCCGGGGTCCAGCGGGCCGAGGTCGCGGACGGCCGTGAGCAGGATCCGGCGGCAGACCGCGACCCCGTCGCCGGCGGACCCGCGCGACCCGCGCGGCCCCGGTACACCCGGCAGGACCGGGCCCGGCCCGGCGGTACCCGGCGGTGCCGGGGCGGCCTCCCGGGGCCGCGCGGCGATCGGGTACGAGGAGTGCTGTGGCGCCATGGGGGCAGCGTCCCAGCCCGGCGGGGTCCGTGACCCCCGTGGAGCGAGGACTTCCCCGGAACGGGGGACCCCGTCAGCCCGCCGCCCGCCCGCGCCGAGCCCCTCGTACCGAGCCACCAGGGGTCGCGCAGTGTCATGAACGGCTCACGCGGAGGCGCGGCGCGGAGGGCTCCGCTGCGCTGAACGATCCATTTCACCCCACCGGGACGGCGTGTCCGCCACTGTCCCGGTTTGCCTCTGGCCTGCGCATCGGCTACTTATCAGCCGGACTCTGCGATGCGCAGAGCATCGTGGAGATGGAGTGTGATCATGAAGGGCTTCGGCTGGACGCTGCACGGCGACGGCAAGCACCTCGCCCCGGGAGAGATCGTCCGGCCCGATGAACGGCTGAGCTGGGGACGTACCGCCGGGCTGGGCGCCCAGCATGTCGTCTCCATGATCGGCGCGTGTTTCGTGGCCCCGGTCCTCATGGGCCTCGACCCCAATCTCGCCCTCATGGCGTCCGGTGTGGCGACCGTGCTGTTCCTTCTGATGACCCGGGGGAGGATCCCGAGCTATCTGGGGTCGTCGCTCTCCTTTGTCGGAGTGGCCGGGGTGATCGCCTCCCAGGGCGGCGACGCGGGCACCCTGACCGGGGCGCTCCTGGTCGTCGGCGCGGTGCTGACGGTCTGCGGCATCGTGATCCAGACCCTCGGGGCCCGGATCATCCACGCGGTGCTGCCGCCCGCGGTGACCGGTGCGGTGGTGATGCTGATCGGCTTCAATCTGGCGCCCGTCGCGGCCGGCACCTACTGGCCGCAGGACCAGTGGACCGCGCTGGCCACGATGCTGTTCACCGGTCTCGCGGTCGTTTGTCTGCGCGGCTTCTGGGGCAGGATCGCCATCTTCCTCGGGCTGGTCTTCGGCTATGCCCTCTCCTGGGTGCTGGACCGCGTCGCCGGGAAGATCCATTCGGCCGACGGCTCCGGCAAGGTCACCGACCACTGGCGGATCGACTTCTCCGGGGTGGCCCGGGCGGAGTGGATCGGACTGCCCGAGTTCCATGCGCCCAGCTTCGAGTGGTCGGCCATCCTGGTGGCCCTTCCCGTGGTCATCGCGCTCATCGCGGAGAACGCCGGCCATGTGAAGGCGGTCGGTGAGATGACCGGTGACTCCCTGGACGACGAGATGGGTACGGCCATCGCGGCCGACGGCACGGCGACCGTGCTCTCCACCGCCGTGGGCGGGCCCGCCACCACGACCTACGCGGAGAACATCGGGGTGATGGCGGCCACCCGGGTCTACTCGACGGCGGCCTACTGGGCGGCTGCCTGCTTCGCGCTCCTCTTCGGCTTCTGCCCCAAGATCGGCGCCCTGGTCGCCGCGATCCCCGGCGGGGTGCTCGGCGGCATCACGGTGATCCTGTACGGGATGATCGGCCTGCTCGGCGCCCAGATCTGGATCCGCAACAAGGTCGACTTCACCCAGCCGCTGAACCTCGTCCCGATCGCGGCCGGTGTCATCATCGGCATCGGCGATGTCAGCCTGGAGTTCAGCGACGACTTCAAGCTGAGCGGTATCGCCCTCGGTACGCTGATCGTGCTGACGGGCTATCACGCGCTCCGCTGGCTCTCCCGTACCTCGGCCCGCCATGAGCCCCCGCTGCTGGACGGCGGCACCACGGGATACGACGACGCCGACAAGGGGGACCCGGGGCGCTGACGTGCCTGTCGGACGGGGTGCGGAGAACGGCGGCGGTCAGGCCGCCGCTCCGGCCCCGCACCCCGCGCACCGGCTCCCCGCCTGCCGGAGCCGCATGCCACGGGCGCCCGGCGGGTGGCCCCCTGCCCCGGCGGCGGCCCCGCCGGGGTTGTCACCCGTACCCCACGGCCCTACGCTCGCCACGGTCCGATGCGTGAATCCCGTTCACATATCTGATGGGAGTCTTCGATGGCCGGAGATCACTTACGGCGCCGGCGGGTGGGCCTCACCGCGGCCGCCGTCGCCGTCGCCCTGCTGCTGCCCGTGGCGTCCGCGCGGGGCGCGACCGAGGAGCCGGGGACCGGCGGGGCCCGGGTCGCCCGAGCGGTGACGGCCGGCGGCGAGGTGCGCACCCCCAGGACCGTGGTGATCGACGGGGAGCGGATGCGCCGGGCCAAGCAGCGGCTCCAGCGGGGCGATCCCGAGCTGCGCCGGACGGCCGCCGAGCTGACCGCGCGCGCCGACCGCTGGCTGGGGCAGGGCCCCTGGACCGTCACCGACAAGCCCCGGCCCGCGCCGAGCGGGAACCCCCATGACTACCTCAGCCAGGCGCCCTACTGGTGGCCGAGCAAGCCCCGTACCCCGGAGAACCCCTGGGGCTGCCCCTATGTCCAGCGGGACGGCGAGCGCAACCCCGAGGTCGACACCGGCACCGACCGGCCCGACATCGGCAAGGTGGTGAACGCCTCCACCACGCTGACCCTCGCCTGGTACTACACCGGGGACCAGCGGTACGCCCGGCACGCCGCGACCATCCTGCGGACCTGGTTCGTCGCCCCGGCCACCCGGATGAACCCGCACCTCAACCATGCCCAGTTCATCCCCTGCCGGTTCGACGGCCGGGCGATCGGGATCATCGACTTCTCCCAGATGTACACCGGCGTGCTGGACGCCGTCGCGGTCCTCGACACCGGGGCACCCGGCTGGCGGGCGGCCGACCGGGCCGGAGTACGGGCCTGGAACATCGCCTTCCTCGACTGGCTGCGCACCAGCCCCTTCGGCAAGGAGGAGGCGGCCGCCGCCAACAACCACGGCACCTTCCACGACATGCAGGTCGCCGCGCTCGCCGTGGCCACCGGGGACCGGGCGCTGGCCCGGAGCGTCGTCCGGGAGGCCCGTACCCGGCGCATCGACGTCCAGATCGCGCCCGACGGAAGCCAGCCGCAGGAGCTGCGCCGCACCCGCAGCTGGCACTACTCGACCTTCTCCCTCGTCGCCCATCTGCGGCTGGCGGCGATCGGGCGGCAGCTCGGTGTGGACCTCTGGGCGCACCGGGGGCCCCAGGGGCAGTCGCTCGCGGGGGCGGTCCGCCATCTCCTGCCCGCGGCGACCGGCGCGGCCCGCTGGCCCCATCCGGAGCTGGATTTCCGGCGGTACGCCGCCACCGATGTGGTCCACGCGGCGGCGGACGCCGGTGACGCACCCTCCCGTGCGGCCGTCCCCGCCCTGGAACCCCCGCCGGGCGGCGACCTCTGGGCGCTGCGCCCCGCCGCCGAACAGCTCGACTCCATCGCGGGCGGCTGACACCCGGTACGGGGTACGGGTTCACGGGGTACGGGGTTACGGGGTACGGGGGAGCCCGGCCCGGGGCGCATGGTCCGGGCCGGGCACCCCCGAGGTGGTGTACGGGTCAGTGCTTGGGCTCGGGCGCCGGCGCCGGGGCGGAGCGGGTCGTCTCGGTGGTGCCGCGGGCCGAGCGCAGCACGCCCGCGCCCAGCACCAGACCCAGCGCGAGCACGGTGACCAGCCCGAAGGAGAACATCAGGCTGGTCGCGTCCGCGATCCCCCCGATCGCGGACGGCGCCACCAGACCCGAGGTGTAGGTGATGGTCGCCACCCCCGCGATGGCCTGGGCCGGCCGCGGACCGCTGCGCGCCGCCGCCGCGAAGGCCAGCGGGACCACGACGGCCACCCCGAGGCCGAGGAGGCCGAAGCCGCCCATCGCCACCGCCGGGTGCGGGGCGACCACCACCAGCAGCCCGCCGGCCGTGGCCAGCACCCCGCCGGTACGGACCGTGCGGACCGGGCCGAAGCGGTCCACCACCCGGTCGCCCGCCAGCCGGGCCACCGCCATGGTCAGCGCGAACGCTGTGGTGGACGCCGCCGCGAGCGTGTCCGACGTACCCAGTTCGTCCCGGAGGTAGACCGCCGACCAGTCCAGGCTCGCCCCCTCCGCGAAGACCGCGCAGAAGCCGACCGCGCCGATGACCACGGCGGACTTCGGCGGCAGCGCGAACCTCGGCGGCGGCTCCTCGTCCGCGGTGCCCCGCGACGGATCCAGCACCCCCTGACAGGCGAGCAGCCCCAGCAGGGTCAGCGCCACGGCGACCACCAGGTGGTGCGCCCGTGCGTCGAGGTCCAGATGGGCGGCGAGGGTGCCGCCCGCCGATCCGATCAGCGCGCCCACGCTCCACATGCCGTGCAGCCCGGACATGATCGAGCGGCCCAGCCGGTTCTCGGTCTCCACCCCCAGGGCGTTCATCACCACATCCGACATCCCCGAGGTCGCCCCGTAGACGAAGAGCGCCGCGCAGAGCGTCAGCAGATTCGGGGCGAGCGAGGGGAGCGCCAGGGCCAGGGTCCACAGGCTGAGCAGGCCGCGCAGGGCGGTACGGGCGCCGAAGCGGTGGCTCACCCAGCCCGCCAGCGGCATCGCGATGGACGCGCCGAGCGCGGGAAAGGCGAGGGCGAGCCCCAACTGTCCGGCGCTCACCCCCGCATGGTCCTGGATCCAGGGGATACGGGTGGCGAAACTCCCGGCCACCGCCCCGTGCGTACAGAAGATCATGGCCACGGCGAACCGTGCCCTGCCCAGTCGTTGCTGCCCAGGGGCGGCTTCCTGCGCCATCCGGCGTCCCTCCCTCTCCGTTGGTGCGCCGTAAACTATCAGGAACCTTGCCTGATAGTTAGTGGTCATCGGCGGGGCAGACGATCTGAAAGGATCCCGACATGGCCGCATCACCGAGCACAGCCCGGGTCATCAACGACCGTCTCGCACTCCAACTCCTCCAGAGTCAGGGGCCGTTGACGGCGGGACAGCTGAAGGCCATGACGGGCCTCTCCCGGCCCACTGTCGCCGATCTGGTCGAACGACTCCAGGAATCGGGCCTCATCCAGGTCGTCGGGGAGGCGGGTGCCCAGCGGCGCGGACCCAATGCCCGGGTGTACGGGATCGTCGCCGACCGCGCCCATCTCGCCGCGCTGGACGTCCGTACCGAGGGCGTCTGGCTGGTCGTCGCCGATCTGCTCGGCACCACCCTCGCCGAGGCGTCGCTGCCCATCGGGGACGCATCCGGTACGGAGCCCGCCGAGCGCGCCGCCGCCCTGCTGGAGCGGACCGTGCGCGAGGCGGGCGCCGCCCGGCTGCACAGTGTCGCGGTGGGCGTCCCCGGCCTGATCGATCCGGCCACCGGCGAACTGCGGACCGCCCGGGGGCTGCCCGCCTGGCACCGGCGGCTGGTCGAGGCCCTCCAGGAGCGGCTCCCCGCCCGGCTGGTGCTGGAGAACGAGACCAATCTCGCCGCCGTCGCCGAACAGCGCGAGGGCGCCGCCCGGGACCGGGACACCTTCGCCTTCCTCTGGCTGGGCGAGGGGGTGGGCGCGGGGATCTTCCTTGACGGACGGCTGCGCCGGGGCGCCTCGGGCGGCGCGGGCGAGATCGGCTTTCTGCCGGTGCCGGGCACCGGCGGGCTCCCCTCCGCCGTCGGCTGCGACGGCGGCTTCCACTCCCTGGCCTGCGGGGGTGCCATCGCGCGACTCGCGGTGGAGCACGGCATCGCGGTCGGTGCCCCGGGTGGTGCCGGTGCGGCGGAGGCCGTCGCCGAGGCGGTCGCGTCGGGCCGGGACGCCTTTCTGGAGGCCCTGGCCGAGCGGGTCTCCCTGGGGGCGGCGGCGCTGGCCTCCGTACTGGACCCCGGCTGTGTGGTGCTCGGCGGGGAGCTGGGCCTCGCGGGCGGCGCGGTCCTGGCGGAGCTGGTCGAGCGGCGGCTGGCCGGGCTCACCCCGCTCGCCACCCAGGTGCGCCCGGGGGAGCTGGGCGGTTCGGCGGTCCTGCGGGGTGCTCTGATCACCGCCCGCGACCGGGCGCAGGAAGAGGTGTTCGGCGCGGCGACCCGCTGACCCGCTGCTCCGGGCCCTCCGGGCCGGTCGGGGCCGGGCGGGCGGACGCCCGGCGGCGGCAAGGGCCGGGACTCCGCCGCCGGGCGTCGCTCACCCCGCGCGCTGCGGAGTCCGGCGAGCGTAAATGGACTAGACCAAGAGGGTCAAGAGTGAGGGATCCCCAGGTGATGGCCGGGATCGCCCCCGCCGCTGTGAGCCAGGCCACAGGGGATCACTCGTTTGGCCCACAGAGGTCCGTGGCACACTGGGCCCTGTATCAGCAGCAGCGCACTCCGGGGTCGGTGCAATTCCGAGCCGGCGGTTACAGTCCGCGACCCGTCCGCAGCCAGCGGCCGGTTGACCAGGTGAAATTCCTGGACCGACGGTGAAAGTCCGGATGGGAGGCAGTGCGCGGCGGGTGGCCCTTTCACGGCACGCCGGCCGTTCCAGGCGACTGATCGCCCCATCAGGGGTGGTCCCTGTCGTCGGCGGCCCCGGCGTCGCCGTCTGTTCGGCGCTTCCCGTCCCTGTCGACCTCGACAGCCCCGGAGTCCGTGCCCGAACAGGCAGGAGGACCCGGTGGCCACCCCAGCCGACATCGCCGCCATGCGCCGAGCCATCGCGCTCGCCGCCCGCGGACTCGGCTCCACCAGCCCCAACCCCGTCGTCGGATGTGTCATCACCGACGCCGCCGGGGAGATCGCCGGAACCGGCTGGCACCGGCGCGCGGGCGGACCCCATGCCGAGGTCCACGCCCTCGCCGCCGCGGGTGACCGCGCCCGGGGCGGCACCGCCTATGTCACCCTCGAACCCTGCGCCCACACCGGCCGTACCGGCCCCTGCGCCGAGGCCCTGCGCGCCGCCGGGATCAGCCGGGTCGTACACGCCGTGGCCGACCCCACCCCGCAGGCCGCCGGTGGCGCCTCGGTGCTGCGCGCGGCCGGGGTCCGGGTCGAGTCCGGCCTCCTCGCCGAGGAGGCCGAGGCCGTCAACGCCGCCTGGCTCACCTCCGTACGCCGGGGCCGCCCCCATGTCCTGTGGAAGTACGCCGCCACCCTCGACGGCCGGATCGCCGCCGAGGACGGCACCAGCCGCTGGATCACCTCCGCCGAGTCCCGCGCCGACGTCCACCGGCTGCGCGCCGAGTGCGACGCGGTGGTCATCGGCTCCGGCACCCTCGCCGCCGACGACCCGCATCTCGCGGTGCGCGGGATCGAGGGCGCCGTCCAGCCCCTGCGGGTCGTCGTGGACACCCATGCCACCGCGACCCCGGGGGCCAGGGTCCTCGACGGCGCCGCACCGACCCTGATCGCCGTCGGCGAGCACGCCGACACCAGCCGTCTGACCGGCGTCGACACCGTGGTCCTGCCGCCCGGCGCGGGCGGCGGGCTGGACATCCACGCCCTGCTCGCCGTGTTGTACGGCCGGGGTGTCCGCTCCGTCCTCCTGGAGGGCGGTCCCACCCTCGCCGGGGCCTTCGTCGCGGCCGGTGCCGTCGACAAGGTCATCGGCTATCTCGCCCCCGCCCTCCTCGGCGCGGGCCCCACCGCCCTCGGCGGCGCCGGAATCACCACGATCGCCCAGGCGTTGCGGCTCCACATGACGGAGACCGTGCGCATCGGCCCCGATCTGCGGATCACCGCGGTCGCCGCCACCATCCCTGCCCCTGCCCCTGCCCCTGCCCCCGTCCCCGTAGCCAAGGAGCGCTGAAGTGTTCACCGGAATCGTCGAGGAACTGGGTGAGGTCACCGCCGTCGAGCAGCTCGGCGACTCCGCCCGCTTCCGGCTGCGCGGCCCCCTGGTCACCGATGGCGCACGGCACGGCGACTCGATCGCCGTCAACGGTGTCTGTCTGACCGTGGTCGACCACGGCGACGGCGAGTTCACCGCCGATGTGATGGCCGAGACCCTCAAGCGCTCCAGCCTCGGCGCCCTCACCCCCGGCGACCGCGTCAATCTGGAGCGCCCCACACCGGTCGGCGGCCGGTTCGGCGGCCATGTCGTCCAGGGCCATGTCGACGGTGTCGGCACCATCCTGGACCGCGTCCGCGCGGACCACTGGGAGCTGGTCACGGTGGCACTGCCGCCCGCGCTCGCCCGCTATGTGGTCGAGAAGGGCTCCATCACGGTCGACGGCGTCAGCCTCACGGTGGTGGAGGCGGGCGACGACCGCTTCAGCGTCAGTCTCATCCCCACCACGCTCGCCCTGACCACCCTGGGGGTCAAGGGCGGCGGCGACCCTGTGAACATCGAGGTCGATGTGATCGCCAAGTATGTCGAGCGGCTGCTCGGCCACCGCGTCCCCGGTGCTCCCGGTGCTCCGGATACCCCGGAGGCCGGATCGTGAGCGCCTTCGACACCCTCAACTCGGTCGCCTTCACCGCCTTCGGCCAGGACATCAAGTGGTCCGACATGGTCGGCAACACCATCGGCCTGATCGCCCTGGCGCTGGGCTGGCGCCGCTCCATCTGGACCTGGCCCGCCCAGCTGGTCTCCGGGCTCGTGCTGGTGGCCGCGTACTCCTCCGCCGACCTCGCCGGTGGCGTCGGCAAGCAGCTCCTGGTCATCGGGGTCGCGCTCTGGGGCTGGCGGCAGTGGACCCTCGGCAGCCGCCAGGCCCGTGACGGCTCCATCGCCGTCCGCTTCGCGAGCTGGAAGGAGCGCGCCCTGCTGGCGGGCGGCGCCGCCGCCGGGACGGTCGCGGTCGCCGGGATCTTCCTCGCCTACCCCTCGCTCTCCTGGAGCCCCTGGGCCGACGCCTATATCTTCGTCGGCACCCTGGTGGCGATGATCGCCCAGGCCAGAGGCCTGGTGGAGTTCTGGTTCGCCTGGCTCCTGGTGGACCTCGTCGGTGTCCCCCTCGCCTTCAGCAGCGGTCTCGCCTTCTCCGGGATCGTCTACATCCTCTACTTCGTACTGGTCCTGTGGGGCCTGCGGGACTGGTGGCTGCGCTCCCGTACCCCGGTTCTCAAAGGAGTCCCCGCATGAACACCACCGTCACCCCTGAGACCGAGACCGCGACCCAGACCGATGCCGGTGCCGATACCGGCACCGGGACCGGGACCGGGACCGACACACCCACCTGGTACTCCACCGACAACCGTGAGGACTTCGCCCTCGACCCCGTCGAACAGGCGATCAGGGACATCGCCGCGGGCCGCCCCGTCGTGGTCGTCGACGACGAGGACCGGGAGAACGAGGGCGATCTCGTCATCGCCGCCGAGAAGGCCACCCCCGAGATCATCGCCTTCATGATGAGCGAGTGCCGCGGCCTGATCTGCGCCCCCATGGACAGCGACGAGCTGGACCGGCTCGCCCTGCCCCAGATGGTGGACCGCAACACCGAGTCCATGCAGACCGCCTTCACCGTCTCCGTCGACGCCGCCCCCGTCCACGGCGTCACCACCGGCGTCAGCGCCGACGACCGCACCACCACCCTGCGGCTGCTCGCCGGCGGCGAGGCCGGGCCCGCCGACTTCGTCCGCCCCGGCCATGTCTTCCCGCTGCGCGCCCGCCCCGGCGGTGTCCTGGTGCGCAACGGCCACACCGAGGCCGCCGTCGACCTCGCCCGGCTCGCCGGGCTGCGCCCCGCCGGGGCCATCGTGGAGATCGCGGGCGAGGACGGCCGCATGCTCCGCCTGCCCGAGCTGGTCCCGTTCGCCCGTAAGCACGGACTGACGATCATCTCCATCGAGGACCTGATCGCCCACCGCCGGGCCACCGAACGGACCGTCGAGCGCGAGGCCGCCGTCGATCTGCCGACCGCCTTCGGCCGCTTCACCGCCTACGGCTACCGCTCCACCATCGACGGCGTCGAGCACATCGCCCTGGTCCACGGCGAGATCGGCGACGGCGAGGACATCGTCGTCCGGGTCCACTCCGAGTGCCTCACCGGCGACATCTTCCACTCGCTGCGCTGCGACTGCGGCCCCCAGCTGCATGCCTCCATGGAGCACATCACCGACGCCGGGCGCGGTGTCGTGGTCTATCTCCGCGGCCATGAGGGCCGGGGCATCGGCCTGCTGCCCAAGCTGCGCGCGTACGAACTCCAGGAGCGCGGCCGGGACACCCTCGACGCCAATCTCGAACTCGGCCTGCCCGCCGACGCCCGTGACTACGCTGCGGGCGCCCAGATCCTCGCCGACCTCGGGGTCCGCAGCCTCCGGCTGATCACCAACAACCCCGACAAGATCCACGCGCTGGTCCGGCACGGGCTGACCGTCCACGGCCGGGAGCAGCTGCCGATCCAGGCCGGCGAGCACAATCTGCGCTATCTGCGCACCAAGCGGGACCGGATGGGCCACCAGCTGCCCGGTCTGGACACGGCCCCCGTGTCGACCTGCGCCCACCAGTAGCCACCGGCCCCGTACCAAGCGAACCTGCACCAACCGGACCCGTACCACCGAATCGGTACCAACCGAACCCGTACCAACCGCATCCGTACCACCGACCCCACACCACCGAGGAGAAGCGTGAGCGGCAACGGCGCACCCGAACTGTCGGTACGCAACTGCGGCGACCTCCGTGTCGCCGTGATCGCTGCCCTGTGGCACGAGAAGATCATGGACGGTCTGGTCGAGGGCGCCCTGCGCGCCCTCCGCGAGCTGGGCATCGACGAACCGACCCTGCTGCGGGTCCCCGGCAGCTTCGAACTGCCGGTGGTCGCCAAGGTGCTCGCCGAACGCGGCTACGACGCCGTCGTCGCGCTGGGCGTGGTCGTCCGGGGTGGCACCCCGCACTTCGACTATGTCTGTCAGGGCGTCACCCAGGGCCTCACCCAGGTCGCCGTCGACACCGGGGTCCCCATCGGTTTCGGCGTACTGACCTGCGACACCGAGGAGCAGGCGCTCGACCGGGCCGGTCTTGAGGGGTCCCGCGAGGACAAGGGACACGAAGCGGTCACCGCCGCCGTCGCCACCGCCACGACCCTCCGTTCGGTCAGTGAACCCTGGCGCTGAGCGGCACCCCCCACCCCGTACCCTGGGACCATCATGGCGAACAAAACCTTCGAAGAACTCTTCACCGAGCTTCAGCACAAGGCGACCCACGGCGACCCCGCCTCCTCGCGGACCGCCGAACTGGTGGACAAGGGCGTCCACGCCATCGGCAAGAAGGTCGTCGAGGAGGCCGCCGAAGTCTGGATGGCCGCCGAGCACGAGAGCAAGGAAGCCGCCGCCGAGGAGATCTCCCAGCTGCTCTACCACGTCCAGGTGATGATGGTGGCGCGCGGGATCTCCCTGGACGACGTCTACGCCCACCTCTGATCCCGCGGGCCGCCGCCCCGGCCGGGTGTACGACCCGGCCGGCCGGACCGCTCTCCTGATCCCTCCCGATCCCACCCGTCCCCTTCACCACTCACGTCCTACGCGAAGGAAGCCGACCTCATGCTGCGTATCGCCGTCCCCAACAAGGGTTCACTGTCCGGACCTGCGTCGGCGATGCTCCATGAGGCCGGCTACCAGCAGCGCAAGGAGTCCAAAGAGCTGGTACTGGTCGACCCCGAGAACGAGGTGGAGTTCTTCTACCTCCGCCCCCGGGACATCGCCATCTATGTCAGCTCCGGCCGTCTCGACATCGGGATCACCGGCCGTGATCTGCTGCTCGACTCCGGAGCGAGCGCGGAGGAGATCCTTCAGCTGGGCTTCGCCCGCTCCACCTTCCGCTACGCCACCCGGCCGGGCACCGCGAGCGATGTCACCGACTTCGGCGGGATGACCGTCGCCACCTCGTACGAGGGCATCGTCGCCAAGCACCTCGCCGACCACGGCATCGACGCCTCCGTGGTCCACCTCGACGGTGCCGTCGAGACCGCCGTCGAACTGGGCGTGGCCCAGATCATCGCCGATGTGGTCGAGACCGGCACCTCCCTGCGGAACGCGGGCCTCGAAGTGATCGGCGAGCCCATCATGACCTCCGAGGCGGTCGTCATCCGCCGTACCGGCGCCACCGCCGACGACCCCAAGGTGCGGCAGTTCCTCCGCCGTCTCCAGGGCGTCCTGGTGGCCCGCTCCTACGTGATGATGGACTACGACTGCCGGGTCGAGCACCTGGAGCAGGCCGTGGCCCTCACCCCCGGCCTCGAATCCCCGACGATCTCCCCCCTGCACCACGAGGGCTGGGTCGCCGTGCGCTCCATGGTCGCCGCCAAGGAGGCCCAGCGGATCATGGACGATCTGTACGAGCTGGGCGCCCGCGCCATCCTGACCACCGCGATCCACGCCTGCCGGCTCTGAGGAAGCGACCATGTCCACCCCCTCCTCCACCCCTGCGGCAGCCCCCGGCCCCACCGGCTCCTCCGACGCCGCCGCCACGCCCGCACTGCCCGTCACCTTCCGCCCCACCCGTACCCGGGTCGTGCTGCTCACCGTCGGCGTGCTCATGTTCGGCGTGATCAGCTTCGCCGGGCTCACCCTGAACCGGCTCAACCCCGGTGAGCGGATCAGCTTCGTCTTCACCGCCTGCATCTTCCTCGGGGTGCTCTGTCTGCTGGCCCGGCCCAAGGTGGTCGCCGACGCCGCCGGGGTCACGGTCGTCAACATCACCCGTGTCCGCCGCCTCGAATGGGCGGAGATCCTTCGGGTCAATCTCCGCACCGGCGACCCCTGGGTCTTTCTCGATCTGAGCGACGGCTCCAGCCACCCGGTCCTCGGCATCCAGCCCGGAATCGCCCGTGAGCAGGCCATCAGCGACGCACGGGCGCTGCGCGCCCTCGCCGAGTCGCGCGGCGGCGTCGAGCCCTAGCGTTCTGGCCGGGGAGCCGTGCCCCCGCGTCCCGGTGGCGGGGGCGGCGGGCCCGGCGCTGCCCCTGCCCCGCCACGGCCGGGCATGCTTAATCTGGTCACGGTGGCGCCGAGCGCGCCCCGTCCCCTTTCCGTGTCCCGCGTGCGGCGGGCCACGGCCTCCTGGGGACACCTGCGACCAGAGGAGTGACACCCTCCGGCCATGGACGGACCGTCCGGCAGTACCCCCGCCGCCCCCGAGGCGGCCGTATGACCCCCACCCTGGTGCCGCTGAGCGCGGCCTGTCTGCTGATCCTCGCCAATGGCTTCTTCGTCGCCGCCGAGTTCGGCCTGGTCACCGTGGAGCGGCCGGAGGCCGAACGCGCGGCGGCCGACGGCGACCGCCGCGCCCGCCGGGTCGTCGAGGCCCTCAGGGAACTCTCCTTCCAGCTGTCGGGCACCCAGCTCGGCATCACCCTCACCTCGCTCGCCGTCGGGGCGCTCGCCCAGCCCGCGCTCTCGGCCCTGCTCTCCCCGCCGCTGACCGCCGCCGGGGTCCCGGACGGCGCCGTGCCCGGCATCGCCGTCGGCACCGGGATGCTGCTGGCCTCCGCCGTCCAGATGGTGATCGGCGAACTGGTCCCCAAGAACTGGGCGGTCTCCCGGCCGCTCCAGGTGGCCCGGTTCACCGCCGGACCCCAGCGGCTCTTCTCCACCCTCTTCCGTCCGCTGATCACCCTGCTCAACGCGGTGGCCAACCGGATCGTCCGGCTCTTCGGCGTGGAGCCCGCCGAGGAGCAGGCGTCCGCCCGTACCCCCGCGGAGCTGGTCTTCCTCGCCCGGCACTCGGCCCGCGCGGGCGCGCTGGAGCAGGACACCGCCGATCTCTTCGTCCGGACCCTCTCCCTCGGGCGGCTCACCGCGCAGCATGTGATGACCCCACGGGTCCGTACGGTCGCCCTGCACGCCGACGCCACCGCCGCCGATGTCCTCAACCTCACCCGGGCCACCGGACTCTCCCGTTTCCCCGTCTACCGGGAGCGCATCGACGACATCGTCGGGACGGTCCATCTCAAGGACGCCCTCGCGGTGCCCGTGGCGGCCCGGCCCCGTACCCCCGTCGGCTCCCTCGCCGCCCCGCCGCTGCTGGTCCCCGAGACCCTGTCGGTCGAACGGCTGCTGGACCGGCTCCGCAGCGAGCAGCCGCTCGCCGTGGTCGTGGACGAGTACGGCGGTACGGCCGGTGTCGTCACCCTGGAGGACATCGTGGAGGAACTCGTCGGCGAGGTCCGCGACGAGCACGACACCGAGACCGACACCCGGCCCGAGCTGGCCGCCCTCGCCCCCGAGGACGGCCGGCCCGCCTGGGAGGCCGCCGGGAGCTGCCGGGTCGGCACCCTGCGCCGGATGGGGCTCGATGTCCCCGACGGCCCCTATGACACGGTCGCCGGGCTGGTCGCCGATCTCCTCGGCCGGATCCCCGCCCCCGGCGACCGGGCCGAACTGCCCGGCTGGCGGCTGTCCGTGCGGCAGGTCGACCGCTACCGGGCCGGCCGGGTACGCCTGGTCCGCACCGCCGCCGCGACCGACCGGGAGGCGGTGCGATGAGCGCCCTCCAACTGCTGCTCGCCCTGGGTCTGGTCCTCGCCAACGGCTTCTTCGTCGGCGCCGAGTTCGCCCTGGTCTCGGTGCGCCGCAGCCAGATCGAACCGCTCGCCGCCCAGGGCTCGGCCCGCGCCCGGCGGGTGCTGTACGGGGTGGAGCACCTGCCCCGGATGATGGCGGCGGCCCAGTTCGGCATCACCGTCTGCTCGCTCACCCTGGGGGCGGTGGCCGAACCCACCGTCGCCCGGATCCTGGAACCCGTCCTCCATACGGCGGGGGTCCCGACGGGGCTGGTCCACCCCCTCGGCTACGCGGTCGCGCTCGCCGTGGTGGTCTGCCTCCATCTGGTCATCGGGGAGATGGTGCCCAAGAATCTGGCGCTGGCCGCCCCGGAGAGCACGGCGCTCTGGTTCGGCCCCGGCCTGGTCGCCTTCGCCCGGCTCTGCCACCCGGTGACCGCCGCCTTCGAGGCCCTGGCCCGGGCGGTGCTGCGCTGCTGCGGGGTCGAGCCCCGGGAGGAGGTCGAGGCGGTCTTCACCCGGACCCAGCTGGGGCGGCTGGTGGCCGACTCGGGTCAGGCGGGACTGCTGGACCCGGCCGAACAGGAACGGCTGGGGGACGCCCTGGAACTCGGCAGCCGCCCGGTCAGCGAGGTGCTGATCACCCGGTCCGCACTGGTGACGGTGGACCCCTCGGTCACCCCCCGGCAGATCGAGGAGCTGACCGTACGCACCGGCTACTCCCGCTTCCCGGTGCGCGGCGACGCCACCGGGCCCTATGCGGGCTATCTCCATGTGAAGGACGTCCTCGACCTGGAGGAGCGGGAGCGGGCGGTGCCCCGGCGGGTGTGGCGGCCCATGACCACCCTCGCCGCCGAACTGCCCCTGGACGAGGCCCTCACCGTGCTGCGGCGGGCGGCCACCCATCTCGCCCAGGTCGCCGATCCCGCCGGGCGGGTCCTGGGCCTGGTGGCTCTGGAGGACGTACTGGAGACCCTGGTGGGGGAGGTACGGGACCCCTCGCACCCCACCGCGCCGCTCTCCTCGCCGACCTCCCGGACCACCGGGGGGATCGCCCTGGTCAGCTGAGCCCCCGCACCGGAGCCCTCGCACCGGAGCCCCGCCCGGAACCTCCGCCCGGGCTCCGGGGTCAGAGCGGGGGGTCCTGCGGGCCGCGCTCCAGCGGACCCCGGCCCGACAGGACCTCCCCGTACGCCTGCATCAGATCGGGCAGCCGCAGGGTGGCCAGATCCTCCCGGGTCGGGGTGCCCGGATACCCCGAGAGCCGCAGATCGCGGTAGGCGCAGCTCTTCTCGTACAGGGTGCGCAGAAACCGTCCGTTGCCCAGCTCGTCGATCCACCGCTGGTCCACCACATGACCGCTGATGGACCGCAGCTCGTCCACCGCCTCCTCGTCCCAGACATCGTCGTTCTGCGCCGCCAGCACCTCGCCGATCGCGGTCAGTTCGAGGGGGCGGTACGAGGGGAAGTCGACCCGGGTGGTGAAGCGCGAGGCGAGCCCGGGGCTGGCGGTGAGCAGCCGGTCCATGCCCTCGGGATGGCCGGCGAGGATGACGACCAGATGGTCGCGGTTGTCCTCGGCGCGCTTCAGCAGCACCTGGAGGGCCTCGTCGCCATAGGCGTCGCCCTTGCTGTAGCCGGAGTTGGCCAGCGAGTACGCCTCGTCCACGAAGAGCACCCCGCCGAGGGCGGAGTCGATCAGCTCATTGGCCTTCACCGCGGTCTGGCCCAGATACTCGCCCACCATGTCGGAGCGCTGGGCCTCCACCAGATGGTCGCCGCCGAGCAGGCCGAGGGCGTAGAAGACCCGCCCCAGGATCCGCGCCACGGTGGTCTTCCCGGTGCCGGGCGGCCCGGAGAAGACGAAGTGGCGCTTGGGCGGCTGGACCTGAAGGCCCTGCCCGGCCCGTAGCCGGGCCATCTCCAGCTGTGCCGACAACGCTTTGACCTGCCGCTTCACCGGTTCGAGCCCCACCATCCGCTCCAGCTCGGAGAGCGCCTGGGCCAGCAGCGCGGGGTCGGTGGGGCCGGTGGGCACCGGCGGGCGGCCGTCCCCGCCCGCCGCACGGGCCCGGCGCCGCCCCGCCCCGGGGAGTGCGCCCGCCGCGCCGCCCCCGGACTGCGGTACCGGCCCGTCGCCGACGGGCCGGGGCTCGGCCCCCGGAACGCTCTCGCTCTCCGCCCGCTCCTCCGTGCTCTCCTGTCCGAAGCCCGCCAGGGAGACGGCGAGCCCGGCCGAGGTGTCGAAGCCGTCCGCCACATCCACCCCGTCGACCCCCTCTATGCCGTCGTACGCCGAGATCGCGGCGAGCCGGGCGGAGGTGTCCATGAAGGCGGGGTCGATCCGGTGCACCGCCCGGTACAGCGGCAGGGCGGCGGCGCTGCGGCCGGTGCCCTCATGGGCACGGGCCAGCCAGTACCGCAGCTCCTTGCGCTGCGGCTGCTCGCTGCGGCACCGCATCAGCGCCGCCGACAGCAGGGGCTCCGCCTGCCCGTACATCTCCAGCCGCACCCGGGCCATCCCGCCGAAGAGCCCCGCCTCGATCCCGAGCAGCGCGTCGTCCACCAGGGACTCGGTGTGCCGGACCAACTGCTCCCAGTCCTTGACCAGATAGGAGCGGCAGGCGTGCAGAAAACGCACCTGGGGGTCGGTGTCCACCGGGGGCAGTCCCGCCAGCGCCCGGTCCAGCTCGGCCACATGACGGCCGTCGAGCCAGTGGGAGGCATGGGCGAGCAGCAGATCGCGCGGGGTCTCCAGCACCGGCTGGACCCACCAGCCCAGCCAGTACCAGGAGTTGAGGGTGCGGCGGTGCCGGGCGCGCTGTTCGCCGAAGCGGTCCCGGGCGCGGTACATCCGCAGCAGCGCGTTGGAGGTGTCCACCCGCAGTGCGTGCAGACCGAGCCAGCCGTCGGCCATCCCGGGGTCGAGCCGTACCGCCGTGCGGAACTCCTCCTCCGCCTGGGGGTAGGCGCCCATGGTGTAGGCGTCCACGGCGCGCACCCAGGCGAGGTCGGCCGGGTCCGGTGCGCCCTGTGTGCCGATGTCCATCAGGTCCCCCACGAAGTGCGCCTGCGCCCTGTCCGGCCCATGCGGCCGTGCGTCCGTCGGGGGGAATGTGCTTCCCGGGACCCGTCGTCGGAGGGTGGGCCGGTGGCACCGCGCCGAACCGCCCTGCCGTGAGCGGGATATGACCCCACAGAAGGGCATCGTACCCGCGCGGGGAGGGCAGCTTAAGGGTGCCGCCCGGCGAGCCCGGAGGTGGTGACCGAGGGTGAGAGGATCCCGCTTCCCGAGGGCCTGTTGAGGGCAGAACGAAGCCCCCGGTCACGGGGGAACAACCGGGGGCTTCGTGTTTGTGGCAGCTCCAAAGCCGCACATTGAGAACGTAAGCCCGTTAAGGCCCCTCGGTCAAGCAGAGTTCGGGCAGTCCTGCGGCAGATTTCCGACTGGTCGGTTTGGCGCGGATGTGTCGTCACCGAGCGTAAGGAATTGGCTCTCGCCTGCGGTTGCGCGAGGGCCCGGCGTCATGCGGTACCCCTGGGGACACTCCTGTACCAGGACATCGGCGAACGGGCGGGAGGGGTCGTCGGCGAAATGGCGGGTCTCCGCCACCGTCCAGCCGTCCCAGAAGGCGCTCAGCCCGCTGCCGTCGCGGTGGCGCCCGCGCCGCCAGGAGCCCTCGGCGTCACGTTCCATCCAGAGCACCGCGGCGAGCAGGGGGCGCAGCTCCCGCCGTCCGGCGCCGACGCCCTCGATCAGCACGATGGGGGCGGGGGGGAGGGCGCGTGGTGGGGAGAAGTGGCGTGCGGTCCAGTTGTACGGCGCGTAGTACCCGGTCCTGCCCCCGGCCAGCGGCCCGGCGAGCTGGGAGCGGAACCGTGCGGTCCAGGCGAAGGGCTCCGCATGGCTGGCCAGGTCGTCCAGATGGAGGACGGGGACAGATTCGGTGTCGGGGCCAGGGTCGCCGGTGGCGAGGGCGGTGGCGAGGCGTGCGGTGAAGGTGCTCTTGCCCGATCCGGCGTGTCCGTCGACGCCGATCAGCCGCACCGGGCCGCAGGAGGGCGGCAGCGCGCGCAGGGTCCGGGCCAGCCGGTCGAGGGCGTCCATCCGGCCAGCCTACGCACCGGGGCGGGCCGGGCGCCGGGCGCCGGTGCGGGGTCAGGGGGCCAGAGGGGCAGGGGGTCGTGGGCGGCCGGTTCCGGTGGGGCGGTACAGGAGGGGAGCCGCTCCCGGGCGCGGACGCTGGCCGGAGGGGGCGGTTCCCGAGATAGTGGCCGCTGTCTGTGTCTGTACCCGTGCCTGTGTCTGTACGTGTGTCTGTGTTTGTACCTGTGCCGGACCGACCACGGCCCCGGCGGTCGTACGACCGCCGCCCGGCCGCCGACGACCAAGGGGGAACCCATGCCCACATCGCGCCGAACCGTCCTGTCCGCCGCGGTCGGGACCCTGACGGGGGCGGGTGTGCTCACCGCGGGTCCCGCCGCCGCCCGGGCCCCCGGCTCCACCACCGCCCCGGGCCGGGCCGCCCGCACCCCCGGCGTGGACAACCGCTTCTGGAGCTCGTACCGGGACTGGGGCCGGGGCACCCCCGACGGGGTCCGGGCCGTGGCGGCCCCGCGCCCCGGTGTGGTGATCGCCGACCCGGCCGGCCGGCGGGAGTACGCCGATCCGCACACCGGCCGTACGGCGGTCTGGGAGTACGCCACCTGGACCTCGCCCTCGCACCGGCCGGCTCTCCCGGCGACCGAGATCATTCCCTCCTGGAACGCCGACACCCCGCCCGGCACCTGGATCCAGGTGGAGGTGCGTGCCGGGTACGCGGGCGGCGGCTCGACACCGTGGTTCGTCCTGGGCCGGTGGGCGGCGGGCGACGGCGACATCCGGCGCACCTCGGTGGACGGGCAGGGCGACGGGCGGGCGAGTGTCTGGACGGACACCCTCTCCGTGGACGACGCGGCGGCCGGCCCCCGGCTGGTCTCCTACCGGCTGCGGGTCACCCTCTTCCGCAGGCCCGGCACCCGGCTCACCCCGGTGGTGCACCGGGTGGGCGCCATGGCCTCCGATGTCCCCGACCGCTTCACCGTGCCCGCGTCCGAGCCCGGCCCCGCCCGGGAGCTGGTGGTGCCCCGCTACTCGCAACATGTCCACCTCGGCCGTTACCCCGAGTACGACAACGGTGGCGAGGCGTGGTGCAGCCCCACCTCCTCACAGATGATCATCGAGTACTGGGGGCGGCGCCCGGCCCCCGCCGACCTCGCCTGGGTCGACCCCGCCTACTCCGACCCCCAGGTCTGCCATGCCGCCCGGAGCACCTATGACCACCGGTACCGGGGGTGCGGGAACTGGCCCTTCAACGCGGCCTACGCGGCGGCCTACCCGGGGATGAACGCCGTGGTCACCCGGCTCGGCTCGCTGACGGAGGCGGAGCGGCTGGTCGGCGCCGGGATTCCGCTGATCACCTCGCAGTCCTTCCGCGCCGAGGAGCTGACCGGGGCGGGGTACGGCACCTCGGGGCATCTGATGACGGTGATCGGCTTCACCGCCGACGGCGATGTGATCGCCAACGACCCCGCGTCCCCGCACAACGGGGCCGTGCGGCGGATCTACCGCCGCCGGGAGTGGGAGAACATCTGGCTGCGGACCAAGCGGCACACCGCCGAGGGGAAGACCGCCTCCGGGAGCGGCGGGGTCTGCTATCTCTACTGGCCGCAGCAGCCCACGGGCGCCCAGCGCCGGGCCCTGAAGGACCTCGGGATCCGCTGAGCCCAAGGCCGTGACGGCCCTCGGGATCGGCTGAGCCCCGGGCCCGGCCCCGGCCGGGTGCCCGGGGGAGTGACCTGGCTCCTACCCCGGACGCCCGGCCGCTGGCACTGTGGTCGGGTCGGCCGGCGCCCCCGGTGCCGGACCGGCGCATCAGCCCCACGACCCGAGCGAGCCCGATCATGAGCACAGGAACCCCCTCCGCCGCGCTGTCCCCCACCACCGCCCGCAGCCGCACCGGCGGCCCCGACGACGACCGCTCCGAGCTGGTCGAGCACATCGCGGGCTGGGTCCTGGTGGTCGTCGTCGCGATGCTGGTCACCCGGCTCGGTCTGCTCTAGTCTTCCGGGTCCTCGGCGGCCACCCCATGGGGGTGGCTTCCGTCCGTGCGCGGAGCCGCTGTCCGCGCGCGGCATAGGGTCGCTGTGTGCAGAACGACGAACGGCGGGCCGCCGCCGAAAGGCCCCGGACCCGCCGCGCCGAACTCATCGCGACCGGGCGGAAGTTGTTCGCCCATACCTCCTACGACGCCTTGTCGATGGATGACATCGCGCGTCAGGCGGGTGTGGCGAAAGGACTGATCTACTACTACTTCACCAGCAAACGCGGTTATTACCTCGCCATTGTCGAGGATTCGGTCGCCGGTCTCGTCTCCCGGGCCACCCAGGACCCCGAACTCCCGGGCGCGGAACGGGTGCGGCGTACCGTCGACGGATATCTCCGATACGCCCAGAACAATGAGGCCGCTTTCCGTACCATCGCCACCGGCGGGGTCGGTTTCGACACCGATGTGCAGTCGGTGCGCGACGCGGTACGGGAGGAGCTGGTGGCCGCCGTCGCCGAAGGGGCCTATGGCACACGGGAGATCCCCGCGACCGCCCGGCTCGCGCTCATCGGCTGGCTCGCCTCGGTGGAACAGATCGCCCTGGACTGGCTCGGACATCAGGACGACCCGGGGCGCGACGTTCTGTGCGAGCTGCTGACCTCCCTGCTGAGAGCCACCCTGGTGACCGTCGCGGAGTTCGTCCCCGAGCTGCCCGTACCACCGTTCACCCCCGCCGTACCGCCGCGGACGGAGCCACGGCAGGAGCCACGCCAGGAGTCCCGGTCGGAACCACGGCAGGAGTCGCGGCCGGAACCGCGGTCGGAGCCGTGGCCGGGGGCGGACCCCGCCCGGCCCGGGAACCCGGCCTTCCCATAGGTCTGGACCATTATCGAATTGACGCGGGGGGATTTCCCCCGGGCCTTCCGGGGAATCCTTCTCGCACCCCTCCCGCACGCCCTCGCACCCTCTCTCACTCTCGAACGGGCAATCGGCCTACGGGGCCGTGCGGAAAAGCAGATTTCCGCACTTCGCCCGTGACGGAAGTCTGTTGATCGGGCATACTCGACGCGCCACCGCCGCATGCCGTCCACCGCGATCCGGAGGGCGGCGACGGCACGGCGAAAGACCCGGCGGGGCGCGCCGAAACCCCGAGCGCGCGACGCCCCGGGCCCGACAGTGAGGAGAGCGCCGCTATGTCCGACCGCGTTCCGCAGCCGGTGGATCGAGAGCTGCCCACCGAGGAATCCCAGGAACTCCTGGCGCTGGCGCGCGACATCGCCCAGCGGGAGATCGGGCCGCGCGCGGCCCAGGAGGAGGAAGCGGGCCGCTTCCCCCGGGAGGTCTTCACCCTGCTCTCCGGATCGGGCCTGCTCGGCCTCGTCTACCCCACGGAGTACGGCGGCGGGGAACAGCCCTACGAGGTCTACCTCCAGGTCCTGGAGGAACTGGCCGCCGCCCGGCTGACGGTGGGGCTCGGTGTCAGCGTGCACACCCTCGCCTGCCACGCCCTCGCCGGCTACGGCACCAAGGAGCAGCGGACCGAGTGGCTGCCCGACATGCTCGGCGGCGGACTCCTGGGCGCCTACTGCCTCTCCGAGCCCTCCTCCGGCTCCGACGCCGCCTCGCTGCGCACCCGGGCCGTCCGGGACGGCGACGACTGGGTCATCACCGGTACCAAGGCATGGATCACCCATGGCGGTATCGCCGACTTCTATACGGTCCTCGCCCGTACCGGCGCCGAGGGCCCCAAGGGCATCAGCGCCTTCCTGGTGCCGGGCGACGCGCCCGGACTGACCGCCGCCGCGCCCGAGAAGAAGATGGGCATGAAGGGCTCACCCACCGCCCAGCTCCACTTCGACGGGGTACGGGTCCCCGACGCCCGGCGGCTCGGCGAGGAGGGGCAGGGCTTCGCCATCGCGCTCTCCGCGCTGGACTCCGGCCGGCTGGGCATCGCCGCCTGTGCCGTGGGCATCGCCCAGGCGGCGCTGGACACGGCGGTCGGCTATGCGGCCGGGCGCCACCAGTTCGGCCGCGCCATCGCCGACTTCCAGGGGCTGCGCTTTCTGCTCGCCGACATGGCGACCCGGGTCGAGGCGGGCCGCGCGCTCTACCTTGCCGCCGCGCGCCGCCGTGACCGGGGCGTGCCGTTCTCCCGGGAGGCCGCGATGGCCAAGCTCTTCTGCACCGACGCGGCCATGGCGGTGACCACGGACGCCGTTCAGGTGCTCGGGGGCTATGGCTACACGACGGACTTCCCGGTCGAGCGGCTGATGCGGGAGGCGAAGGCGCTCCAGATCGTGGAGGGCACCAACCAGATCCAGCGCATGGTCATCGCCCGCCATCTGGTGGGGCCCGAGACGCGCTGAGCGTCCGGCGGGACCCCAAGGGCGCGCCGAGCGGCGTCCGGCGGGACCAGGGGCGGGCCGGAGGGCGTGCGGTGGCACCGGGGACGCGCGGGGACCCGCCGTCCTTCCATGAGCCCGCCGGACCGTGGTCCGGCGGGCCGGTGACCGGCCCGGATCAGGCGGCGTGCCGGCGCAGCGGCTGCGAGCCCGGCCCGCCGACATGCGAGAACGGCTGCATCCGCCAGTCCAGCCCCTGAGGGAGCGTCAGCAGCAGCCCCATCTCCTGCTCCTGGGGGGCGAACCCGTCGTCGGCGGGGCTCGCCTGCGCCGCCGGGCGCCCGGTGCCGCCGCACACGGTCAGCCCGAACGGGTTCCACGGAGTGGGGCAGAGCGCGTGCTCCGGGAGGACGTCCTCCTCGGCGAGCAGGGCGATCGGCTGGGAGCAGTCCGGGCAGACCACCCGGTACATCTCAAAGGTGTCGTACGCGTCGAACTCGTCGATCCCGTCCTGCTCGGCCGGATCAAGAGGCTCCGTTACGGCACGGATATTTCTGACATTCTGCATGGGTTCTCCCCCTCGGGTGGGCCAACCAGGCTCATGTGGCCTCGACCACACCAAGCACTTCCCATCGCGATCGGTGGGTAACCGTCGGGTCACGGTCCAGAGCCTCGCACTTCTGTGGTGTTCGTCACATGTTCGGTCCGGTGGCCCCGGTGGGCGCCATCCCGCTGTGCCGGAAGTCGCTCCGGCCCTTAAGTTGATCCACATGGAGGACCTGGATCGTCAGATCGTTGAATTGCTCGTCCGGGACGGGCGCATGAGCTACACCGACCTCGGCAAGGCCACCGGCCTCTCCACCTCGGCCGTGCATCAGCGGGTCCGCAGGCTGGAGCAGCGCGGTGTCATCCGCGGCTATGCGGCGGTGGTCGACCCCGAGGCGGTCGGGCTGCCGCTCACCGCCTTCATCTCGGTCAAGCCGTTCGACCCGAGCGCCCCGGACGACATCGCCGAACGGCTCGCCGGGGTCCCCGAGATCGAGGCGTGCCACAGCGTCGCCGGGGACGAGAACTACATCCTCAAGGTACGGGTCGCCACCCCGCTGGAGCTGGAGCACCTGCTCAGCAGGATCCGCTCGCTGGCCGGGGTCTCCTCCCGCACCACCGTCGTCCTCTCCACCCCCTACGAGGCCCGCCCGCCCCGCATCTGAGCCGCGCCGGGCGGCTCGGGGCCCCGGCGCCCTCGGGGGACACCGGCCGGGGCCCGGCACGCGGCCCGGCGCACCGCCCGGCCTAGGCTGATGCCCATGACCGAGAGCACCGCCCTCCCCGGCGAGCACCGCACCACGCTGCTGCGCGGCGGAGAAGTCCACAGCCCCGCCGACCCGTTCGCCACCGCGATGGTCGTGGAGCGCGGCCATGTCGCCTGGGTCGGCTCCGAGGGGGCCGCCGACGCCTTCGCCACCGGGGTGGACGAGATCGTCGACCTCGACGGAGCGCTGGTGACCCCGGCGTTCACCGACGCCCATGTGCACACCACCGCCACCGGCCTGGCCCTGACCGGGCTCGATCTGAGCGGCGCGAGGAGCCTGGCCGACGCCCTCGCCCTGGTACGGGAGCACAGCGCGGGCCGCCCCGGGGGCCAGGTGCTCCTCGGCCACGGCTGGGACGCCGCCCGCTGGCCCGAGCGCCGCCACCCCACCCGGGCCGAGCTGGACGCCGCCGCCGGCGGGCGCCCCCTCTACCTCACCCGGATCGACGTCCACTCGGCCGTCGTCTCCACCGCCCTGCTCGACCTGGTCCCCGGGGTCACCGGACTCGACGGCCACCACCCCGACGGGCCGCTCACCGGCGACGCCCACCACGCCGTACGGGCCGCCGCCCATGGTGCCGTCACCCCCGCCCAGCGCGAGGCCGCCCAGCGCGCCGCCCTGGCGCGGGCCGCGTCGCTGGGCATCGGCACCGTCCATGAGTGCGCCGGGCCCGAGATCTCCGGCGAGGACGACTTCACCGGGCTGCTCGCCCTCGCGGCGGCCGGCACCGGCCCGCGGGTGGTGGGCTACTGGGCCGAGGCCATCGCCGGCGCGCGGGGCGCCCGGCGGGTCCGGGAGCTGGGCGCCGCGGGCGCGGCCGGCGATCTCTTCGTGGACGGCTCCCTCGGCTCCCACACCGCCTGTCTGCACCGCCCCTACGCCGACGCGGGACACACCGGGGTGTCCCATATCGACGCCGACACCATCGCCGCCCATGTCACCGCCTGCACCGAGGCGGGGCTCCAGGCCGGTTTCCACGCCATCGGGGACGCCGCCGTCACCGCCGTCGTCACGGGGGTACGGGCCGCCGCCGAGCGGGTCGGGCTCGCCCGGGTGCGCGCCGCCCGCCACCGGGTGGAACACGCCGAGATGATGACCCCCGAGACCATCGCCGCCTTCGCCGAGCTGGGGCTCACCGCCTCCGTGCAGCCCGCCTTCGACGCCCTCTGGGGCGGTGACGAGGGCATGTACGCCGACCGGCTGGGGGTGGACCGGGCGAGGACCCTCAACCCCTTCGCGGCGCTGCTGCGGGCCGGGGTGCCGCTGGCGCTGGGCTCCGACTCCCCGGTCACCCCGCTGGACCCCTGGGGCACCGTCCGGGCCGCCGCCTTCCACCGGACGCCGGAGCACCGGATCTCGGTCCGGGCCGCGTTCACCGCCCACACCCGGGGCGGCTGGCGGGCCACCGGCCGGGACGACGCCGGGATCCTGGTCCCCGGCGCCCCCGCCGACTACGCCGTGTGGCGCACCGGTGACCTGGTGGTGCAGGCCCCCGACGACCGGGTGGCCCGCTGGTCCACCGACCCCCGCTCGGGCACCCCCGGACTGCCCGATCTCACCCCCGGCGGCGAACTGCCGGTCTGTCTGCGGACGGTGGTCGGCGGGCGGACCGTCTGGGAGCGCGGGATGTGACCCGGGATGTGACCCGGGTGGTGACCCGCTGAACGGGTGACGTGCGGAGCTTCCGTACCCCGGGACGGTCCCCGGGGTGGTCGGCCGCGACCTGCGGATCTTCGCCGGAGAGGCGACTGAATGCCGCAAACCGCGCAGATCGCACGACTGTTGACATGGAGCGGCCGGTGGCCGGTAGGTTCGGCCGCGTCCACCACAGGACGTCCGACCGGCAGACCTCCGCGCTCCCGTCGAACGCCGCTGGGCCATGGGGCTGTGCGCCGCACCGGGCACGGCCACTGGGAGCCAGGCCCGGCGACCGCCGCGCCGGGCGCGAGGGAAGGTTTTTGCCGGGCGGCGGGTGCGACCCGGACGGGGTCCGGCGTTCAGTAGACAACGGCTCTCGGTCGACCCGCAGCCAGCGGGTTCCAGGTCGGCCCGAAGGAGGCCGGACCCCTCCGCGCGCACCCCCGGCCGTCCGTGCCGTCGCGGAGGTGGTGCCGACGATCGCTAAGGTGGTCCCTGAGCACGGACATCAAAGGGGCCAGCAGTGAACGACGGCGCTAGGGACAGCGAAGCCCAGGGAAAGCGGTACGGGCCGCTCGGCAGATCCTTGGTGATCATCCCGACCTACAACGAGGCCGAGAACATCGAGGCCATCGTCGGCCGGGTGCGCGAGGCCGTGCCCGACGTGGATGTCCTCGTCGCCGACGACAACAGCCCCGACGGCACCGGCAAGATCGCCGACGAGCTGGCCGGGGCCGACGCCCAGGTGCACGTCCTGCACCGCAAGGGCAAGGAAGGGCTGGGTGCCGCCTATCTCGCGGGCTTCGCCTGGGGGCTGGAGCGCGACTACGGCGTACTGATCGAGATGGACGCCGACGGCTCGCACCAGCCGGAGGAGCTGCCCCGGCTGCTCACCGCGCTCCGCAACGCCGATCTGGTCCTCGGCTCCCGCTGGGTCCCCGGCGGCCGGGTGGTGAACTGGCCCAGGTCCCGCGAGATCCTCTCCCGGGGCGGCAGCACCTACTCCCGGCTCTTCCTGGGCCTGGCCATCCGCGATGTCACCGGTGGCTTCCGCGCCTTCCGTGCCGAGACCCTCCGGGGCCTGGGGCTCGACCAGGTGACCTCGCAGGGCTACTGCTTCCAGGTCGACCTCGCCCGCCGGGCCGTCGCCTCCGGATATCACGTGGTGGAGGTCCCGATCACTTTTGTGGAGCGGGAGCACGGCGACTCCAAGATGAACCGCGACATCGCCATCGAGGCGCTGTGGCGGGTGGCGGGCTGGGGCGTCTCGGATCGCGCCAACCGGCTGCGGGGACGCTCCACCCCCTGACGACGCTCCGACGGGCCGCCAGGCACACTGGGAGCATGACGACCGGTGCCATGCCCCCGACCGCCCCCGGACCCCGGCGCTCGCGCGCCCGCACCCTGCTCCCGCTCGGCGTCGCCGCCTGGCTGGTGCTGGAGATCTGGCTGCTGACCCTGGTGGCGGCCGAGGCCGGCGGGCTGGTGGTGCTGGCCCTGCTGGTCGGCGGTGCCGTCGTCGGCGGCGCCGTGGTCAAGCGGGCCGGGCGCCGGGCCTTCCAGGGGCTCACCGAGACCCTCCAGCGCCAGCAGGCGGGCCAGGCCCTTCCCGCCGACGGCGGGAAGGGGAGCGGGGGCAATGGCTTCCTGATGCTCAGCGGGCTGCTGCTGATGCTCCCCGGACTGATCTCCGACGCGGTGGGGCTGCTTCTGCTGCTGCCGCCGGTGCGCTCCCTGCTGAAGCGCTCGGCCGAGCGCTCGCTGGAGCGCCGGATCCGCCGGGCCGCGCCCGGGGGCCTGGAGGACGTCCTCCAGCAGGCCCGGATGCACCGCCCGGACGGGAAGGTGGTCCAGGGCGAGGTGATCCGCCAGGACGGCACGCCCGAGCCCGGTCCGGAGCGCAACGACGGCCCCCGGCCCCCGCTGACCCCCTGATCCCGCCCCGCCGCCGCTGAGCCCCCGCTGCCGCCCCTGATACCCCTGCTCGGCGCCCGGGGCGCTCAGCACCCCCGGCCCGGCGCCCGGGACGGGAGCAGGCTCCGGGGTGCGGCCAGGGCCGTGCGCGGACATGGCCCGGCGCAAAGACGTGGCTCAGCCGGAGAGCGGACGTGGCGGCTCAAGGGGAAATAAACGCACAAAGCCGCGGGCCGGTGCGCACCCTGAAGTGCCCACCGGCCCGCGGCTCTGCATCACCGCTCGCGCGCCGGGCCCGAAGCCCTGACGCGGAGGTGCCGCTATGCGGACTTCCTGCTGTCGCGCGGATGCACGGCGATGTTCATGGCACCGGAGCGCAGGACGGCCAGCCGCTCGGCCAGCACCTCCTCCAGCTCCTCGCGGGTACGCCGCTCCATGAGCATGTCCCAGTGCGTGCGCGCCGGCTTGCCCTTCTTCTCCTCGGGGCCGTCCCCGTCCACCAGGAGTGCCAGGGCGCCGCACGCCTTGCACTCCCACTCCGGCGGAATTTCCGCCTCGACCGAGAACGGCATCTCAAAACGATGTCCGTTCTGGCATGCGTACTCCACCGCCTGGCGCGGGGCCAGATCGATGCCGCGGTCCGTCTCGTAGCTGGTAACCACGAGGCGCGTGCCGCGGAGAGCTCGCTCACTCATGAATCGTGCCTCCCGGGCTTGTCGCCCACAGGACAGGTGTCGCTGTCGTCGTCATCCGGTCAACGTCCGGTCGGCCGTAAAGATTCCCGTTCCGGGTCATGCGTCGCCCGTCGTGCCGCTGCTTTCCCAAGGTTGGGGTACCCACCAGTGCCCGGTTTGTCACATCTGACAGAAAGTGTCACCCACGGATTCCACTTCCCCCCTGTGCGCAGTAACGGTCCGCCTGGCAGGCCAAACGCGTACACTACCGCCCTTTCCCCGCACCGTCTAAATCCGGTCCGGTACGGGATTGCCCGCCGCCGCCACCGCCCGGCGCACGGGCACCCGGGCGAGCAGCACGAATCCCACCCCGAAGAAGACCACCAGGGAGACGATCGCGTCGCGATAGCTCCCGGTCAGCTGGTAGGCGAGGCCGAAGAAGAGCGGCCCGAGCCAGCTCAGCCCGCGGTCGCTCAGCTCGTACGCCGCGAAGTACTCGGCCTCCTTCCCCCGGGGCACCAGATGGGAGAAGAGCGACCGCGACAGCGCCTGGCTGCCGCCCAGGACCAGGCCGATCGCCACCGCCAGCGCGTAGAACCACGCGGGGGACCCGGCGGGCAGCACGAACCCGGCCACCAGGATCAGGATCCACACCACCAGGGAGCCGAGGATCGCCCGTTTCGCGCCATGGGTCCTGGCCAGCCGGGCCATCAGCAGCGCCCCGGCCACCGCCAGCACCTGGACCAGCAGCACCGCCGTGATCAGTGTGGTCTGGTCGAGCCCCAGCTCCTCGGAGCCGTAGATCGACGCCTGGGAGATCACGGTCTGGATGCCGTCGTTGTAGAAGAGATAGGCGAGGAGGAAGGAGAGGGTCAGCGGATGGCGCCGCATGTCCTTGAGGGTCGCCGCCAGCTGTTTCAGCCCCGAGCCCGCCCCGGCCCGGCCGCCGTGCCCGACCGCCCGGTCCCGCAGCCGCCGCAGCGGCACCACGGTGAACGCGCCCCACCACAGCCCCGCCGTCGCCAGACAGATCCGTACCGCCTCCGCCTCCGACAGACCGAACCGCTCGTGCCCGCCGTAGAGCACCAGATCGGCGACGAGGACCAGGGCGCCGGAGGTGTAGCCGAAGGCCCAGCCCCGGGAGGAGACCCGGTCCCGCTCGGCGGGGGTGGCGATCTCGGGAAGATAGGCGTTGTAGACGACCATCGACACCGCGAGCGACGCATTGGCGACGATCAGCAGTCCGGCGCCGAGCAGATAGCGGTCGCCGCTCACGAAGAAGAGGCCCGCCGAAGCCCCCGCGCCGGTGTACGCGGCGGCGGCCAGCAGCGGCTTCCGGCGCCCGGTACGGTCCGCCCAGGCGGCGGCGAGCGGCATCAGCAGCACCGCCAGCACCACCGATGCCGAGATCGCGTAGGCGAAGAGCGACCCCGCCCGGATCGGGATCCCCAGCGGACGCACATACCCCTCGGCGTCCGCCGCGGCCTTGGCCACCGAGGTCAGATAGGGCCCCAGGAAGACGGTGACGACACTGGTCGAATAGACGGAGCAGGCGAAGTCGTAGACGTACCAGCCGCGTTGCTCCCGCCGTCGGTCGCCGTCCACCTGGTCGGTCGTGGCATCCGCGGTCTCGGCGGCCATCCGGCCTCCCCCCTCTGCCGGGCCCCGGGGGACCCGTCGGGCCGGCCGGGCGGACCCCGGGAAGAGCGCGCCGGCCCCCGCCCGAGGGCAGGGGTCAGACCCAGGCTCCCCGCTCGGTCAGCACCGTGCGCAGCGTCTCCAGTCGATCGGTCATGATGCCATCCACCCCCAGGTCGAGGAGTGCCCTCATCCGCTCCGGTTCGTTCACCGTCCAGACATGCACCCGCAGCCCGTGTGCGTGGGCCTCCCGGACGAAGCGCCGGTCCACCACCCGGATCCCCGCCCGGCTCTCGGGCACCTGGGCGCAGACCGCGCCCCGCCGCAGCGCCGCCGGGATCCCCAGCGAGCGCAGCCGCAGCGCCGCGATGCCCCGTATCCCGTACGAGGTGGCCAGCCGTCCTCCGGCGAGCCGGGCCGTGCGGGCCAGCCGGGCCTCGGAGAAGGAGCCGACACAGATCCGGTCCCACGCACCGGTCCGGCGCACCAGCTCCACCAGGGGGGCCACCGAGGCCGCCGCCTTCACATCGACATTCCAGCGGGCGTCGGGGAACTCCTCCAGCAGCTCCTCGAAGAGCGGCAGCGGCTCCCGCCCCCCGACCCGCGCCCGCCGGACCTCGCTCCACGGCAGCCGGGCGATCGGGCCGCGGGCGTCGGTGACCCGGTCCAGCGTCGCGTCGTGGAAGGCCACCAGACGGCCGTCGGCCGTGGTGTGCACATCGGTCTCGAACCAGCGGTAGCCGAGACGGGCGGCCCGGCGGAAGGCGGCGGCCGTGTTCTCGAAGCCGTCCGCCGCCCCGCCGCGATGGGCGAAGGGCAGCGGGGCGGGATGGTCCAGGAAGGGATGGAGGGCGGCGGCGGAGGTCACCGCCGCAGTATCGCGCGCGCCCGGGTGACCGCGGTGCCCCGCTCCCTCTCCTGCTCGGGCGCGGTCTCCTGCTCTGGCCCGCCTCCGGTACCGGCACCGGAGGCGACGATCCGGCCGGCGCCGTCCCCCTCGGGCACCGCGAAGAGCCGCAGCGAGAACTGGGCGATCGGCCCGATCGCCAGCGCGTACAGCACCGTACCGATCCCCACCGAACCGCCGAGGACAAAGCCCGTGGCCACCACGGTCACCTCCAGCCCCGTCCGCACCAGCCGGATCGAGCGGCCCGTGAGCCGGTGCAGTCCGGTCATCAGACCGTCGCGCGGCCCCGGGCCGAAACGGGCGGCGATATAGAGGCCGGTCGCGATGCCGTTGAGCACCACCCCCGCGACCATCAGGGGTATCCCGAGCGCGAGCCCATGGATCTGGGGGAGCAGGGCCAGGGAGCCGTCCATCGCCAGGCCGATCACCACCACATTGGAGACCGTGCCGAGGCCGGGGCGCTGCCGGATGGGGATCCAGAGCAGCAGGACCGCCGCGCCCACCAGGATCGCCATGGTCCCGATGGAGAGCCCGGTCAGCTCGGAGAGGCCCTGGTGGAGCACGTTCCAGGGCTCCAGACCCAGCCCGGCGCGGACCAGCAGCGCGGAGCTGAACCCGTACAGCAGCAGTCCCCCGTACAGCTGGAGCAGTCTGCGGGGCAGCCGCCGGGAGCGGGCGCCGGTATCCGTCCCGGTGGCATCGCCGGCCTGGGTGGCAGGGATGGTGTCGGTGGCCGTCGGGGGAGCCACGGGCGGTACCGGCGGCGCGGGCTGTGCGGACTCTGTGGACACGGTGGTGGCCCCTCTGGTGATTCTGGACTGACCCATGACACTCTGTGGCTACGGAACAGATGGCAACCATGGCCAATTCCGGGAAGGTGGACTTATTTCCATGACCCAATGGACCTCCACGGTGGGAGTGGTCCAGCTGGCCCGGCAGCTCCGCACCCAGCAGCCCCGCCCGGCGGGACCCGGTACCCGCAAGCCCCCCGCCTACCGCGCCCTCGCCGACGGTGTACGCCTGCTCGTCCTCGAAGGACGGGTCCCGGTCGCGGCCCGGCTGCCCGCCGAACGCGAACTGGCCCTCGCCCTCTCCGTCAGCCGTACCACCGTCGCCGCCGCCTATGAGGCCCTGCGCGCCGAGGGCTTTCTGGAGTCCCGCAGGGGAGCCGGCAGCTGGACCGCCGTACCGGCGGGGAACCCGCTGCCCGCGCGCGGTCTGGAGCCGCTGCCCCCCGAGTCGCTCGGCTCGATGATCGACCTGGGCTGCGCCGCGCTGCCCGCGCCCGAGCCCTGGCTCACCCGCAGCATCCAGGGCGCGCTGGAGGAGCTGCCGCCGTACGCCCACACCCACGGCGACTACCCGGCGGGCATCCCGGTGCTGCGCCGGATGCTCGCCGACCGCTACACCGAGCGCGGCATCCCCACCATGCCCGAGCAGATCATGGTGACCACCGGGGCGATGGGCGCCATGGACGCGCTGTGCCATCTCTTCGCCGGGCGCGGGGAGCGGATCGCGGTGGAGTCCCCCTCGTACGCCAATATCCTCCAGCTGATGCGGGAGGCCGGGGCCCGGCTGGTGCCGGTGGCGATGGAGCCGGGGCTGGCCGGCTGGGACATGGCCCGCTGGCGCCAGGTGCTGCGGGACGCCGCGCCCCGGCTGGCGTATGTCGTCGCCGACTTCCACAACCCCACCGGGGCCCTCGCCGACGAGGACCAGCGCCGGGCGATGGTGGACGCGGCCCGCTCGGCCGGGACGGTCCTGGTGGTGGACGAGACCATGACGGAACTCCGTCTCGACCCGGGGACCGAGCTGCCCCGGCCGGTGTGCGCCTTCGACCCGGCGGGCTCCACGGTGGTGACCGTGGGGTCGGCGAGCAAGGCGTTCTGGGCCGGGATGCGGATCGGCTGGGTCCGGGCCGCCCCCGATGTCATCCGCTCGCTGGTGGCCGCGCGGGCCTACGCGGACCTCGGCACTCCGGTACTGGAGCAGCTGGGGGTGCACTGGCTGATGCGGACCGGTGGCTGGCAGCAGGCGGTCGCCATCCGCCGGGACCAGGCACGGCAGAACCGCGACGCGCTGGTGGCGGCGGTCCGCAGGGAGCTGCCGGAGTGGGAGTTCGCGGTGCCGGCGGGCGGGCTGACGCTCTGGGTGCGTACCGGGGGGCTGTCGGGCTCCCGGCTCGCCGAGGTGGGGGAGCGGGTGGGGGTCAGGGTGCCGTCCGGGCCGAGGTTCGGGGTGGACGGGGCCTTCGAGGGCTTTGTCCGGCTGCCGTTCACGGTCACGGGGGCGGTCGCCGACGAGGCGGCGAGCCGGCTGGCCGCCGCCGCCCGGCTGGTGGAGACCGGGGCGGCGACGGGGGCGGAGGCACCCCGTACCTTCGTCGCCTGAGCTGTCTGGGCCGCCTCGGCTGCCTGAGCTGCCTGGGCCGCCTGGGCTGACTGAGCCGCTTGGGTCTTCCGGGCCGCTCGGGTCTTCTGGGCCTCCTCGGGCGGCCGGGTCGGCCGGGTCGGCCCGGGGAGGCTCAGCCGTCCGCCGCCACCGGGGCCCCGGTCAGCTCCTCGGCGGTCAGCGGTCCGCTCACTGTTCCGCTCACCGGTCCGGCCTCCGGGGGCTTGCCGAAGGGGGCGGGGCCGTCCCGGTCCGTCCGCGCGGGGGATCCCCCCGTACCGCCCCGCCGTCCCTCCGTACCGCCCGGTCGTTCCGTGTCGCCGGGGCGCTCCGGCAGCAGGGCGAGGACCGCCGCGCGGTGCCGTTCGTCCGCCGTGTCCTCGTACGGGTCCGGGGTGGCCGGCACCTGGAGCCGCAGCACCGGCCCGCCGCCCAGCCGGACATAGCCGCGCCCCGGTGGGACATCCGGGGTGGGTGTGGTGTGCGGGGCCGTGCCGAGGACCGCCGCGACCTCCTCGGGGCCGGCCTCCCCGAGCACCACCCGGGCCCGGGTGTGGGCCCGTACGGTTTCCCCGAGGGCGTCCAGCGCGTCCGGCTGTTCCGCCACCACGACCGTGACCGAGGCCGGCCTGCCGTGCCGCAGCGGCACCTGGAGCAGATCCTGGGGGCCGGCCCGCCCGTCGGTGGCGGTCGGCTCCCCGAGGGCGGCTGGCCGGTCGACCAGGATCCACAGCGGCCGCCGGGTGTCCTCGGGCGCGGGCCGTCCCGCCTGCCGGGCGCGGTTGATGGCGATCAGCCGCCGCTCGGTCTCGTGCGCCGCCCACTCCAGGCTGCTCCGCGCGCCCGCCGGCCCGCACTCCACCGCCAGCACCCCGGCCCGCCCGGTCAGACAGGCGTACTCACCGGTCCCGCAGCCCTCCACGATCAGGACATCGCCGTACGGCAGCACCTGGAGTGCGAGGGAGCGCAGCAGGGTGGTGGTGCCCGCCCCGGGGCCGCCGACGGCCAGCAGATGCGGTTCGGCGGAGCGCGGTCCGGTGCGCCAGATCACCGGGGAGGCGTCCCGGCTCTCCTCGCCGTCGGTCACCGGGACGGTACGGCGTACCGCGTCCTCGTCGGTGAAGCCGAGCACGGTCTCGCCGGGCGCGGTGACGAAGCGCTGGGCCGCGACGGTGGTGGAGAGCGGCGGCAGCACCCGCATCAGCAGCTCATTGGCCTCCTCGTCCCAGTCGAAGCGGTACTCACGGCCCCGGCCCGACTTGGCGTGCAGCACCTGTTCGATCCGGGCCCGGGAGGCGGCCTCGCCGTCGGTGAAGTAGGCGGGGTAGACGATCCGCAGCCCGGTCGGCCGGCCGTCGCCGTCGAAGGCCGGGTCGCGCAGCACACCGGACCAGGAGCCGCCGTGGTGGTAGAGGGGCTCGGGGTCGTCGGGCACCGCGAAGTAGGGCACCAGGGCCTCGTACAGCGACTGGAGGCGGGCGGTCTCGGCCGGGTCGGGCCCGGTCCGCGCGGGGGCCCGCTCCCGGCCCGCCCAGCCCGCCGCGCCCATCAGCGCGATCAGGGCGAGGACCGGCCCGAACGGCAGCATGCCGACCCCGAGGAGACATCCCGCCACCAGCAGCACGGTGGGGCCGCGCCGGTCCTTGGGCGTCGCGGACCAGCCGCGGCGGGCCCTTCCCGCCAGCCGGCGCAGCCCGCGGCCGACCGTGATCAGGGGTTGCAGGACATCGACGGCGCCGTCCGCGGTGGTGCGGGCGATCCCCCTGACGCGGGCGAGCTGTGCGGTGGTGCCGGCCAGCACGCGGGGGAGGGGTCGCCGGGCCACATCGGTCTCCTGGGTCATGGATGGACAGATCGGTTACGGGGTGCTGTGCGGGTGTACGGGGGTGTTGTGCGGGTTACGGGGGTGCCGGCGGGCGCCGCGTCCGGTGCGGGGCGACGGGAACCGGCTCGGGGTCCGGTGCGGGGTGGCGGGACGCCGGGGACCCGGTGGCTCCGGGCCCCGGCGGCCGGCACGGACTCAGAACTTGATGCCGCCGAGGAGGCTGGCCAGGCTCTGGGTGCCCGCGTCGATGCTGGGGGCGATGGCGGTGCCCGCCAGGAAGAAGCCGAAGAGGGCGCAGGCGACCGCATGGGATGCCTTGAGCCCTCCCTTGCGGAAGAAGAGGAAGACGATGATCGCGAGGAGGACCACGCCCGACATCGAGAGGACCATGAGTTTTTCTCCTGGGTGAGGGGACAGTCACCATCAGTTCTTCCAGCCTCACAGAAAGGATCTATGCGACAAAAGGTGCAAATGGGTGAAAGCGTTGATGAATCACTTCAATGGAGTAGATGGTTGCGCCCAACGACGGTCCCGCCGACGGAGTCACGACCGGGCTCCACGGGGTGTCCGCCCCCGTACCGCCGCTCGCCCCGGCCCGCCGGGGCCCCGGTCCCGGCCGTCCCCGCACCCCTGTCGGCGGCCTCCGCCGGCGGCCTCCCCCCGCGGCTCCCCCGGGGGGTCGCTCCGCCGTACGGGCCGTGCCGCAGCCCCGGACCGGCCGGAACGCCCCCGGCACGGGCGGGCGGGGCAGTAACCTGTCCCGGTTCACCCGTACGGCCGTCCCCGCCGTGTGCGCCCCAGGTCAACGCGGTACACCTCAGATCCAGCGAAAGGCGGACCCTCCGATGAGCGAGTCCCCGGACCCCGAAGTCATCGCACTCGCGACCAAGGTCTTCGACCTCGCCCGGCAGGGCGAGACCGAGCAGCTGGCGGCCTATGTCGACGCCGGAGTCCCCGCCGATCTCACCAACGATCGCGGCGACACCCTGGTCATGCTCGCCGCCTACCACGGACACCCCGCCGCCGTCGAGATCCTGCTCGCCCGTGGCGCCGACCCCGACCGTGTCAACGACCGCGGTCAGACCCCTCTCGCCGGGGCCGTCTTCAAGGGCGAGGACGCCGTCGTCCGCGCACTCCTCGCCGGCGGTGCCGACCCGTCGGCCGGAACCCCCTCCGCCGTGGATACCGCGCGGATGTTTGGGAAGACAGAGCTTCTGGAGCTGTTCGGCAGCGACTGACCGCCGTCGCGTACGGCACCGGCGGCATCCGTGCCCGCCGGCCGCGCGGCGCCGGCACCCCACCCGCCGCCCCCGCGCACCACCGTGGAACGCCCCGCCGACGGGCGTCGTAAATGTGGTCGCGGTGGCGATATGGGTGGGTCATCATGACGTACGGCCCTGTCCCGGACAACACCGGGAGTTCCCCTGGGGCCACCGACGAGAGGCAGGAAAATGCTCACCACCAAGCGCATGACGCGGACGCAGACGACGCTCGGCCGCCCCATCTGCTGCGGCGCTGCCTAGGCCATCCAGTCCCCGGTTGCGTCGAGAGCTTGATGTGAGGCTTTCCCCATGTTCGATCCAGTCATAGCGCCGAGCGGCACGCTCCTCGGTCTGCTCCAGAGGGGCCGCGGAGACGGCACGTTGCACGCGCTCGCCGCGCCTCGCGACGAGGCGCTCGCCGCCCTCAACCACTGCGTGCTGAACGACCCCCGCCACGACTGGCAGGTGGAGAACCGCTCCCTGTACTACGCACGTCTGTACCTGGATCTCCACGGCGGTCTGGAGGAGATCGAACGGCATCTGCGCGATCCCGACGACCTGATCCACGACGACGAGAACCGCACCGGTCTCGCGCTCGCGGTCCTCGGGCACCTCGCCGCCTACGATCGCCCGGACGCCCTCGCACTGCTGCGCTCCTACGCGGCCACCGGCGCCAACTGGGCCTGGGCCCTGGACGAGCTGGCCCTGCGCGACGACGACGCGGGGCTGCGCGCCCTGGCCGGTCCGGTCCTCGCCCGCTTCCCGGACACCCCGGAGGGCAATGCCGAGCTGGCGGCCACCGTGCGCGACGCCTTCGAGCCCCGCCCCTGGCGGCTCTGGGCCGACGACCCGAGGCCGGCGGTGGGGGCCAGGGTGCGTGCCGCCCAGGAGGCCGGATCCTTCGACCGCTGGCAGCGGCAGATGCGGCCCACCGGGCCCCGTCCCGGCTGGAGCGTCCAGGCCGTGTTCGACTGGGCCGACCAGGGCCTGGAGCGCGGTACACCGCTCCATGTCCCCGCGGCCCGCTGTCTCTCGGCGGTCGCCGGGCCCGACGACCGCGACGCCATCGTGGCGGTCGCCCGTGCCGGGTCCGACGGCGCCCGCTGTGCCGCCCTGCACTATCTCGCGCAGTCGTCCGACCCGGTCGTCCTCGATCTGATCGAGACGGCGGTGACCATCGGGTCGGCCACGGTCGCCGAGGGCGCGATCTCCGCGTTCGAACGCATGTGCGGCGAGGCGGCGGTCGAGCGGGCCCGTGGGTGGGTGCACCGCCCCGACGCGCTCGGTACCTCGGCGGCGGGTGTCCTCGCCTGCCGGGGCGGGGCGGGTGACGACCGGCTGGTCCTGGGCGCGCTGCGGGAGACCGTGCGCTCCCACGGCCCGGACGCCCCGGCGCTCTGGACCCTGGTGGACGGCGCCGGACGGCTCGGCATCAGCTGCGCCGCCCCCGTACTGCGCCATGTCTACCGCGAGACGGCCTCCTCCCATCTGCGCGGACGCGCCGCCCGTGCGCTCGCCGCCACCGATGGCTCCTTCGCCACCGGCTTCGCGGTCGAGTGCCTCTGGGACTGTGAGGAGACCACCCGGGAGGTCGCCGCGCTGCACGCGGAGACGGGGGACATCCGGGTCGCCGAGCGCCTGCGGCGGCTGGCCGCGGATCCGGCCGAGGAGGCCGAGGTGCAGACGGCGGTCCGCAGCAGGATCGGGCCCGACCGCCCGGTGGTCTGAGACCGGGACCGACGGCCGTGGGGCCCCTCGCCGCGTGATGGCGAGGGGCCCTGCGGATGTCCGGGCGCCTCTCCCTCGACCGCCTCGCCGTTCTCCCGTCACGGGGCGGGGCGGCTCACCGGGCCCGGCCGCCCCCCGCTTGCCAGAATGGGTCCATGAGCGGGCGCTGGGAGTTCTGGATCGACCGGGGCGGCACCTTCACCGACATCGTGGGCCGCCGCCCCGACGGCCGGCTGGTCACCCGCAAGCTCCTCTCGGAGGACCCCGCGCACCACCGGGACGCCGCCGTCGCCGGCATCCGGCTGCTGCTGGGCGTCGCACCCGGCGAACCCGTACCCGTCCACCGGATCGCCCGGGTGGCCATGGGCACCACCGTCGCCACCAACGCCCTGCTGGAACGCCGGGGCGAGCCCACCGTCCTCGTCATCACCGAGGGCTTCGCGGACGCCCTGCGCATCGCCTACCAGAACCGGCCCCGGATCTTCGACCGCCGGATCGTCCTGCCCGAGCCGGTGTACACCCGGGTGATCGAGGTCCCCGAGCGCATCGACGCCCGGGGCGGCACCGTCCGCCCCCTCGACCTCGCCACCGTCACCGAACGGCTCACCGAGGCCCACGCCGACGGCTTCCGCTCCGCCGCCGTCGTCCTGATGCACGGCTATCGCCACCCCGCCCATGAGCGACGCGTCGCCGAAGCCGCCCGCGCCGTCGGATTCCCCCAGGTCAGCTGCTCCCACGAGGTCAGCCCGCTGATCAAACTGATCCCCCGGGGCGACACCACCGCCGTGGACGCCTATCTCACCCCGGTACTGCGCCGCCATGTCGACACGGTCGCCGCCGAACTCGACGGTGTCCGGCTGCTGTTCATGCAGTCCAACGGCGGACTGCGGGAGGCCGCCCACTTCCGGGGCAAGGACGCCGTGCTCTCCGGCCCCGCCGGAGGCGTGGTCGGCATGGCCCGCAGCGCCGCCCGCGCCGGCTACCACCGGGTCATCGGCTTCGACATGGGCGGCACCTCCACCGATGTCTCCCACTACGCCGGGGAGTTGGAACGCGGGACGGGCACCCAGGTCGCCGGGGTCCGGATGAGCGCCCCCATGCTCCATATCCACACCGTCGCCGCGGGTGGCGGCTCCGTCCTCCACTTCGACGGGCGCCGCTACCGCGTCGGACCCGACTCCGCGGGCGCCGACCCGGGCCCCGCCTGCTACCGGCGCGGCGGCCCCCTCACCGTCACCGACGCCAATGTGATGCTCGGCCGGATCCAGCCCGCCCACTTCCCCGCCGTCTTCGGACCCGGCGGGGACCAGCCGCTGGACACCGGCACCGTACGCGCCCGTTTCACCGAACTCGCCGACCGGGTGGCCCGGGAGAGCGGGACCGCACACACCGCGGAGGAGGTCGCCGCCGGCTTTCTGGAGATCGCCGTCCTCAATATGGCCAACGCGGTCAAGAAGATCTCCGTCCAGCGCGGCCATGACATCACCCGGTACGCCCTGGTCTCCTTCGGCGGCGCGGGCGGCCAGCACGCCTGCGCGGTCGCGGACGCCCTCGGCATGGACACCGTCGTCGTACCCCCGCTCGCCGGAGTGCTCTCCGCCCTCGGTATCGGGACGGCCGATGTGACGGCGGTGCGCGAGCGGTCCGTCGAGGAGGAGCTGACCGGGGCGGCGGCCGACCGGGCACACGCCCTCTGCGCACGGCTCGCCGGGCAGGCCCGCGCCGATCTGCTCGCCGACTCCGTGCCCGGGAGCGCCATCACCACCCGGGCCACCGTACGGCTGCGGTACGCGGGGACCGACGCCACACTGCCCGTACCCCTCGCCGACGCCGCCGTGATGCGGGACGCCTTCCTCGCCGCCCATCGGGCGCGCTATGCCTTCACCCTGGAGAAACCGCTGGTCGTCGCGGCGGTCTCGGTGGAGGCCACCGGCTCCTCCGGGGGCGCGGAGCCCCTTGCCGGGGTCCTTCCCGAGCCCCTTCCCGAGACCGGTTCCGCGGCCCTTCCCGAGCCCGGCCCGGCAGGGGGAGGAGACGGCGAGGAAGCCGAACAGGTACGTCTCTTCACCGAGGGCTCCCGGCGCGATGTCCCCCTCCACCAGCGGGCCCGGCTGCGCCCCGGGGCCACCGTCGACGGCCCGGCGATCGTGGCCGAACCCGATGCCACCACCGTGGTGGACCCCGGCTGGCGGGCCCGTGTCCACCCGGCCGGACATCTGCTGCTCGAACGGGTCCGCCCCCGCCCCGCCCGGACCGCCGCCGGCACCGAGGCCGACCCCGTCCTCCTGGAGGTCTTCAACAACCTCTTCATGTCCATCGCCGAGCAGATGGGCGTACGGCTGGAGAACACCGCCCACTCGGTCAACATCAAGGAGCGTCTCGACTTCTCCTGCGCCCTCTTCGACCCCGAGGGCCGGCTGATCGCCAACGCCCCCCATATCCCCGTCCACCTCGGCTCCATGGGGGAGTCGATCAAGGAAGTGCTGCGCCGGCGCCGGGGCGGGGAGCTGCGGCCCGGGGATGTCTACGCGATCAACGACCCGTACCACGGTGGCACCCATCTGCCCGATGTGACCGTGGTGACCCCGGTCTTCGACGAGGCCGACGGTGCGAGCGGGAGCAGGGGGGACGGCGGGCTCCGCTTCCTGGTCGCCTCCCGGGGCCACCATGCCGAGATCGGCGGCATCACCCCCGGCTCCATGCCCGCCTTCAGCCGGACCGTCGACGAGGAAGGGGTCCTCTTCGACAACTGGCTGCTCGTCCGCGACGGCCGGCTGCGCGAGCGCGAGACCCGGGCCCTGCTCACCGGGGCGCCCCACCCCTCCCGCGCCCCGGACGCCAATATCGCCGATCTGCGCGCCCAGATCGCCGCCAATGAGAAGGGCGTCGAGGAACTGCGGCGGATGACCGGCCGGTTCGGCCTGGAAGTGGTCCATGCCTATATGCGGCATGTACGGGAGAACGCCGAGGAGTCCGTCCGGCGCATCGTGGCCGGGCTGCACGACGGCTCCTGCCGCTACGAGACCGACGGCGGCGCGATCATCCAGGTCTCCGTACGGGCCGACCGGACGGCGCGCACGGCCGTCCTCGACTTCACCGGCACCTCGCCGCAGCGCCCCGGCAACGACAACGCCCCCACCTCCGTGGTCATGGCCGCCGTCCTCTATGTCTTCCGGACCCTCGTGGACGAGGACATCCCCCTCAACAGCGGCTGTCTGGAGCCCCTGGAGGTACGGGTGCCCGAGGGGTCCATGCTGGCGCCGGTCCACCCCGCCGCCACCGTCGCGGGCAATGTGGAGACCTCCCAGGCGATCACCGGAGCCCTCTACGCCGCCCTCGGGGTCCAGGCGGAGGGCTCCGGCACCATGAACAACGTCACCTTCGGCGACGACCGGGTGCAGTACTACGAGACCGTCGCCAGCGGCTCGGGCGCGGGCGACGGCTTCGACGGCGCCGACGCTGTGCAGACCCATATGACCAACTCCCGGCTCACCGACCCGGAGATCCTGGAGTGGCGCTATCCGGTACGGGTGGACTCCTTCGCCGTCCGCGAGGGCAGCGGCGGCGCCGGACGCCGGCACGGCGGCGACGGGGTCGTCCGCAGGCTCCGCTTCCTGGCGCCGATGACCGTCACCCTGCTCACCGGGCACCGCCGCATCCCCCCGTACGGCCTCGCGGGCGGGCGGCCCGGAGCCCTCGGCCACAACTCCGTCGAGCACCCCGACGGCAGCGTCACCCCGCTCGCCGGGGTGGACTCGGTCGCGGTCGCGCCCGGCGATGTCCTGGTCCTGGCCACCCCGGGCGGCGGAGGGTACGGCCCGGAGGGAGCGGGGGAGTGAGCCGCCCCGGACCGGCCGCTCCCGGCCCGGCCGCGCTCAGCCGAGGGGGACGAACCGCAGCGGGGTCCCCGGCGGCGCCTGGGCCGCCGCCGGGAGGTCCCGGCCGTCGACCACCGCGACCACCGGATAGCCGCCCGTCGTCGGATGGTCGGCGAGAAAGACCACCGGGCAGCCGTCCGGGGGCACCTGCACCGCCCCCAGCACCATGCCCTCACTGGGCAGCTCCCCCGAGCGGGCCCGCGCCAGCGCCGGTCCCTCCGTCCGCAGCCCGATGCGGTTGCTCGCCGCCGACACCCGGTACGCCCCGCTGGTGAACGTCCGCAGCGCCGGCCCGGTGAACCAGTCCGCGCGCGGCCCGAGCCGCACCCGCAGCACCAGCTCCCCCGGCGGCGCGGGCCAGGGCAGCGCCCCGTCGACCCGGGCGGGCGGGCCCACCGGAGAGCCGAGCGGCAGCACCACCCCGTCGGCGAGCGGCGGCGGGCCGAGCCCCGAGAGCAGATCCGTGGACCTGCTGCCGAGCACCGGCTCCACGGCCACCCCGCCGGAGAGGGCGACATAGCCCCGCACCCCGTGGACGGCCCGCCCGACATCGAGCAGCGCGCCCGCCGGCACCCGTACCGCCGCACCCCAGGCCACCGGGCGGCCGTCCACGGTGACCGGGCAGGGCGCCCCGCCGACCGCCACCGTCACCGGGCGCCGGGGCCGCACGGCGCACCCCGTCACCGTCGTCTCCAGCACCGCGGCCTCCGGCGGATTGCCCACCAGCCGGTTGACCAGCGCCGCGGCGGGGGGATCGAGCGCCCCCGAGGCGGGCACCCCCAGATGGGCATGGCCGGCCCGGCCCCGGTCCTGCACCGTGGTCAGCGCCCCCGCCCGCACCACCGCGATGGCCCGGTCCGTCATCGTCCGCCCGCCACGAAGCGCACCCGTGTCCCCGGGGCCAGCAGCGCGGCGGGCTCCCGCTCCGCGTTCCACAGCTCCAGCTCCGTCCGGCCGATCAGCCGCCAGCCGCCGGGGGAGGAGCGGGGATAGACCCCGGTGTACGGACCTGCCAGACCCACCGAACCCGCCGGGACCGCGGTGCGCGGAGTGGCCCGGCGGGGGACCGCGTACCGCTCGGGCAGTCCCGTCAGATAGCCGAAACCGGGCGCGAAGCCACAGAAGGCGACGCGGAACTCGACCGACGAGTGGATCGCCGCCACCTCCTCCCGGGTCACCCCCCAGAGGGCCGCGACCTCCGCGACGTCGGGTCCGTCGTACCGCACCGGAACCTCGATCACTCCCTCCCGCCGCGTCTCCAGCGGCGGTATCTCCCATCCGGCCAGCTCACGCGCCAGCCGCCGGGGGTCCGCCAGACCGTCCAGCAGCACCGTCCGCGCCGCCGGCACGATCTCCCGCACGGCGGGCAGCAGCCCCGCCGCCCGGCGGCGCAGCAACTCGGCGTGGAGCGCCTGGGCCCCCTCCCCGTCCGCCGTCTCGATCAGCAGCGCCCGCTCCCCGACGGGCAGCACCCGTGGCCGGGCGGCCATGGGCGGCCCGCCGTCCGCCCGGTGCCCGGTGCTCATACGAACGACTCCACCCTGACCCCCGCCGACTCCAGCTCCCGGCGCACCCGCCGGGCCAGCGACACCGCGCCCGGGGTGTCGCCGTGCAGACAGAGCGAGCGGGCCCGGACCGGGACGGGCTCCCCGGAGACCGCGGTGACCACCCCGAAGCGGGCCATGCTGACGGACCGCTCGACCACCGTCGTGGCGTCGCTGATCACCGCCCCCTCCTCCCGGCGGGGCACCAGCCGCCCCTCGGGGGTGTACGCCCGGTCCGCGAACGCCTCGGTGACCACCGGCAGTCCCGCCTTCTCGGCCAGGGTGTGCAGCCGGGACCCCGGCAGCCCCAGCACCGGCAGCCGCTCGCCGGAGAGCAGGATCCCCTCGACCACGGCCGCCGCCTGCTCCTCGTCATGGACGACACGGTTGTAGAGCGCCCCATGGGGCTTCACATACGACACCCGGGACCCCGCCGCGCGGGCGAAGACCTCAAGTGCCCCTATCTGATAGGCGATCTCCGCCGCCAGTTCGTCCGGCGGCACCTCCATCGAGCGCCGTCCGAAGCCGGCGAGATCGCGGTACGAGACCTGGGCGCCGATCCGTACGGAACGCTCCGCCGCGAGCCGGCAGACCCGCCGCATGGTGACCGCGTCGCCCGCGTGGAACCCACAGGCCACATTGGCGCTGGTGACCACGGAGAGCAGCTGCTCGTCGTCGGTCAGCCGCCAGTGGCCGAAGCCCTCGCCGAGATCCGCGTTGAGATCGATGGATGCCCAGGTCATGGTGGTCCCTCCCGTCCTCTTCAGGCGCGCGTCCCCGGGGCCGCGCGGCCCTTCCCGCCCCATGTGTCCGTGGCCCCCGGGCCCGCCGGGTGCCAGGGCCCCGGCCCGCCCGTGGCCCTCCCGCCGATGGTCACAGCAGCTCCCGGCCCCGGGTCTCCGGAAGTCCCCAGAGCGCCACCACGGCCAGACCGTAGCCGACCGCCCCCAGCGCCAGCGCGCCGCCCACTCCCCAGCTGTCGGAGAGATAGCCCACCAGCGTCGGCAGGAACGCGCCCACCGCGCGCCCGCCGTTGTAGGTGAAGCCCTGGCCGGTGCCGCGCAGTTCGGTCGGATACAGCTCGCTCAGGAAGGACCCGAAGCCGCTGAAGATGGCCGACATGCAGAAGCCGAGCGGGAAGCCCAGCAGCAGGAGGAGTTCATTAGAGCCCTCGGGTATCTGCGCGTACGCCAGCACCCCGCAGGCCGAGAGCACCGCGAAGAGGGCGATGTTCCGCTTGCGGCCGATGCGATCGGTGAGATAGCCGCCGGTGAGATAGCCGATGAAGGCGCCGGATATCAGAAAGGCCAGATATCCCCCGGTGCCGACGACCGACAGCCCCCGCTCGTTCTTCAGATAGGTCGGCACCCAGGTGGCCAGCGTGTAGTAGCCGCCCTGGACGCCGGTGGAGAGCAGGGTGGCGAAGACCGTGGTCCGCAGCAGGTCCCCTCGGAAGATGGCGCCGAAGGAGCCGCGCCGCGTGCTGGCCATGCGCCGCGCGGTGGCCTCCGGGGCGTCCCGCACATGGCGCCGGACCCAGATGACGAGCAGCGCGGGGAGCGCGCCCGTCCAGAACATCACCCGCCAGGCCAGGTCGTCGTCGAGGAAGTGGAAGACCAGGGTGTAGACGAGCACGGCGAGCCCCCAGCCCGCGGCCCAGGCGCTCTGCACGGCCCCGAGGGTGCGCCCCCGGTGCTTCGCCTGGGCGTACTCGGCGACGAGGATCGCGCCGACGGCCCACTCGCCGCCGAAGCCGAGGCCCTGGAGCGCGCGGAAGACCAGCAGGGTCTCGTAGTTGGGGGCGAAGCCGCAGGCGACGGTGAAGACGGCATAGGTGATGACCGTGATCATCAGCGCCTTCACCCGGCCTATGCGGTCGGCGAGCACGCCCGCCAGCGCCCCGCCCACGGCGGAGACCACCAGGGTCACGGTGGTGAGGAGCCCGGTCTGCCCGTTGTCGAGGCTGAAGTAGGCGGATATCGCCACCATCGACAGCGGCAGGGTGAAGTAGTCGTACGAGTCGAGGGCGTACCCCCCGAACGCGCCGCCGAACGCCCGTCGCCCACGCGGGCCGAGTGCGCTCAGCCAGGCGAACGCGCCCCGCTCGCCGGCGGGTCCGCCGGTGTCGGGTCCGCCGGGGTCGGGCTGGGCCTGCTGTGCCTTGGTCGTGCTCATCTGCACCTCGCAGAAGGGGAGATGGTGATGCCGGCCGAGTGCCGTGGAGGTGTGCGGTGATGTCAACGTAGGGGATTGTTCAACGATCCGACAAGGGGCGCGTGGGCTCGTTCTGCCTTCTACGATGGAGATCGTGCGCCGGTTTGAACCGCCGGCGAGAACGAAAGGGGCGTCGTGAAGACGACGGAGCCGGACACCGACCGCGCCGACGAACCCGGCGGGCCCGTCGGGCTGGCGGCGGACCGCGCGCTGCTGAGCCGTACCAGCACCGCCGAACGGGTCGCCGACATCCTGCGGACCCGGATCGCCGAGGGGTACTTCCAGCCCGGCGAGCGGCTCTCCGAGGACATGATCGGCAAGGCCCTCGGCGTCTCCCGCAACACCCTGCGGGAGTCCTTCCGGCTGCTGACCCATGAACGCCTGCTCGTCCACCGGCTCAACCGGGGGGTGTTCGTCCGGATGCTCGCCGTCCAGGACGTCGTGGACATCTACCGCACCCGGCTCCTCGTCGAGTGCGCCGTCGTCCACGACCTGGGCGAACCGCCGTACGCGCTCGCCCGGCTCGACGCCGCGGTCGGCGGCGGCGAACGCGCCGCCCTGGACGAGGACTGGCGGGGCGTCTCCACCGCCAACATCCACTTCCACAGCGAGCTGGTCGCCCTCGCCGGGAGCGCCCGCACCGACGAACTCATGCGCAGCGTCCTGGCCGAACTGCGGCTCGCCTTCCATGTGGTGGACGACCCGCGCGGACTCCACCAGCCCTATCTCGTCCGCAACCGCGCCATCCTGGAGGCCCTGCGCTCGGGCGACCGCACCCACGCGGAGGGGCTGCTCGCCCAGTACCTCGCCGACTCGCGGGCGCAGCTGGTGGAGGCCTACGCCGGTCTCGTCACCGACGACGCCTAGGACGCGCCTCGCCCGCCCCCGCCCCCGCTCCCGTACCGCCGCCGCACTGCCTCTCCGCACCCCGCCCACGACAGGGTCGTCCGCACGGGCGCGGCGGGCCGGTGGATCACCGGCCGGGGGCGGCTCCGGCCCGGCGGCGGCGGGCGGTGGAGCGCCCCGGGCGAGGGCCCCGGGCGGGGCCGGGTGCACCCGGCGGCAGGCGGCGCGGGCCGGGGCGGGCAGGGCCCGAGGGGCGGTCCGGAGCCGTTTCGACCGTTGTCAGTGCGAGGACCTAATGTGGGCACCGTGACTTCGCCTGCCTCGACGGAATTCGTTCCGCCCCAGCTCAGCGCGGGGCCGCGCCCCGCGCCGGGCCCGGCCGCCGACGAAGGGCTGGCGCGGCGCCTGCGCGCGCTCGCGTGCACCGCGCCCCTGCACGACCTCGACACCCGCAAGGCGAATCTCGCCGGAGAGTACTCGGTCTACGCCATGGCCGAGGTCGCCCTCGCCGCCATCGACCTCATCACCCTCCATATGGACTTCGACACGGGCGCCGACCACGACCAGGTCGTCTCCCGGCTGATCCCCCGCGTCGCCGCCCAGGCCCCCCGCCGCCCCGCCGCCGAGCACGAGCGCGTCGCCCGCTGGGTCCTGGAGAACCTGATCAACGTCGGCAGCGTCGACCGCGGCTTCCGCGCCGTCTACGGCACCTTCGGCCCCGACGGCGTCTACACCCGCCGCGACTACGACTTCAAACTCGTCGAGGAGGTCCCCGGCCCCGGCGGCGCCGTCTACCTCCGCACCACCGACGAAGCGGTCAATGTCCTGGTGGGCGCCCTCGACACCGATGTCACCAGCGCCCAGATCGCCGCCGAGGTCAAGCTGGAGATCCTGATCAGCCGGGGCCGGCTCGCCGACGCCCAGCTCGCCGCCGAGCAGGCCCGCTACCGCACCGTCCAGTACGCGGAGACCCTGCGCCGCACCCTGGAGGCGACCCGCCGCAACGTCCGCGCCGTCGACTGGCTCACCACCGTCCCCGACATGATCGCCGAAGCCCTCGACCATGTCGCCGACCGCTACCGCCACGAGAACGCGATCCTCACCAACATCCGCCGCGCCCGCGACGAGATGGAGGCCACCTCCGACCCCAAGGCCGCCGAGTACAAGCGCCGCGCCGCCGAGCTGGTCGACATCGTCAAGGACTGCATCCGCCGCCACACCCAGCTCCAGTCCCGGCTGCTGGAGGCCGGCCCCCTCTTCCGCGCCGAGCAGGACCGCCAGGCGTTCGCCCGGCCCGCCACCCGGACCGGCCTCGACCTCTACGGCCAGCTTCTCGCCCCCGTCCTGCCGCTCCCGCTGGAGTCCGCGATCCGGGTCACGGACGCCTTCTTCGCCCGGGGCCTCGGCCCGCGCACCCCCTCCTCGGTCCGCGTCGGCGACCTGGTCGAGCTGCTGCTCACCCCGCCCGTGGAGCGTGAGCACCTGGGCGCGGAGATGCCCGAGCCGGACCTCGTGGCCACCCCCGACGACAGCCGCTTCAGCGAGGAGCAGCTCGCGAGCGCCCTGGAATTGCTCGACCTGGAGCACGACGCCCCCCGGCGGCTCTCCGGGCTGCTCGCCGAGGCCCGCCGCCGCGACCCCGACCTGCCCTATCTGGTGGCCCTGCTCGCCGTCCACGCGGCGAGCCCCCCGGTCGGCACCGCCTACCGCCAGGGCGAGGAGCGCCTGCTCTTCGCCGTCGACGACGGCACCCCCCTGGAAGACCCCGAGTTCGGCGGCGCCGACCTCATCGTGGGCACCGCCCTGCTGGATGCCGCCGGCATGGCCGCCGACCGTACCGAGGCGGCATGAGACGCGACCGACCGCGCCCCCGACGGCCGGAGCGCCCCACCCGGGCCCGGCGACACCAACCCCACCTGGACGAGGAGCCACCCCAGTGACCGACCTGCACGCCGAGCGCGACCCCTGGCGTGACCCGGCCACCGCCGACCCCGCCGCGGAGAGCGCCCCGGCCGCCCCCGGCACCCGGCTGACCCCGCCCGACGCGGCCGACGCCGCCCGCCTCGTCTCCTTCGGCCTCCAGCCCAAGCTGCTCCCCGCCCGCGACGCCGAGTACACCGAACTGCTCCGCCGCTACCGCGAGGACACCGGCTTCGCCCGGCTCGCCGACGCCGTCGCCACCGGCCTCGGCCTCGTCGTCCTGGAGGTCTCCCCCCGCGCCGGTATGGCCCTCGCCGCGGGAGAGGACTCCGTCTTCGCCGTCCGCATGGGCGAGTACGCCCGCCGCGCCTCCGCCGAATCCGCCGACCGCTTTCTGCACGGCCTCGCCCATCTCGCCGTCGCCGCCCTGGCCTTCCCCCGCCCCGACGACCTCGCCGACGACGGATACATCGGCCGGATCACCGTCAACGGCGTCGACGCCTTCGTCCGGCAGGCCTGCCGCAGGCTCGCCGAGCGGGCCGGCGAGGACGGCGAGAACACCGACCCCACCAGCGACGCCCCCGGCCTGGAGGCCGCCTGGCGGATCTACGCCCGCCGCAGCGCCACCGGCGCGACCAAGGACGCCCGGCGGCTCGCCGGATCCACCACCGGCATCGTCGGCAAGGCCGTCGCCTTCCTCACCGACTCCGGCTTCCTCCAGCGCACCGGGGACGACGCGGGCGGCGCCTACCGCACCACCGCCCGCTATCAGCTCCAGGTCCGCGACATGGCGGGCACCGCCGCCATGGCCGAACTGCTCGACCTCGGCGTCGTCCCCGTCAGCGACGGCAGCGCCACCCTGCTGCCGCCGCCCGACGGCGACGACCTCGACCTGGTCGCCGACGCCGGGCTGCCCTTCCACGCCTGACCGCCCGCCCCGCCGCCCCCGCGGCCGGGGCACCCCCTCCCGTACCGCCCGATCTGCCAACCACGAGAGTCCGCCGCCATGTACGAGCTGTCCCGCGTTCGCCTCTACTCCATCGGACCCGCCGGTGCGCGCTACGCCGACACCGTGCTGGATCTGCGCGGGGTCGGCGAGCCGGTGCCCCACCCCGCCCCGGCGCAGGCGGAGTTCTTCGAGGAGGAGCCGGCCGGCCCGCCCCGCCGGCCCGCCCCCGCGGGCGTCCTCTTCCTGGAGAACGGCGGCGGCAAGTCCGTCCTGCTGAAGCTGATCTTCTCGGTGATGCTCCCCGGCCACCGCAACACCCTGGGCGGCGCCAGCTCCGGCGTCCTGCGGAAGTTCCTCCTCGCCGACGACTGCGGACATGTCGCCCTGGAGTGGCAGCACACCCTCACCGGCGAACTCGTCGTCGTCGGCAAGGTCAGCGAATGGCGCGGCCGGCAGGTCTCCAACGACCCCCGGAAGTTCGCCGAGGCCTGGTACTCCTTCCGGCCGGGCCCCGGACTGAGCCTCGACTCGCTCCCCGTCGCCGAGGCCACCTCCGTACGGACCACCGCCGAGGGCGCCTCCAGCGCACGGGGCCGCCGCCGCACCATGAAGGGATTCCGGGACGCCCTCACCGAGGCGGGCAAAATCTACCCCCATCTCGACATCGCCTGGGAGGAGATCCACGACCGCTGGAACGAACACCTCGGCGACCTCGGCCTCGACCCCGAACTCTTCCGCTACCAGCGGGAGATGAACGCCGACGAGGGCGAGGCCGCCGGCCTCTTCGCGGTCAAGAAGGACTCCGACTTCACCGATCTGCTGCTGCGCGCCGTCACCGACACCCGGGACACCGACGGCCTCGCCGACCTGGTCAGCAGCTTCGGCAACAAACTCGGCCGCCGTGCCGAACTCACCGCCGAACGCGACTTCACCGCGGGCTCCGCCGATCTCCTCGGCCGTATCGTCGAGGCCGCCGACGCCCGCGCCACCGCCCGGGGGATCCACACCGCGGCGGAGCGCCGCACCCGCACCCTCGCCCGCCGGCTCGCCGCCCGCGCCACCGCCGAGCGCGCCCGCGCCGCCGACCTCGCCCAGCGGGTCACCGCCGCCGCGCACACCGTCACCGAGGCCGAGCGCGAGCGGGGCCACAGCGACCGGATCGCCGCCGAACTCGCCTACCGCCACGCCTCCCTGGCGCTGGCCGCCGCCGAGAAGGGCGCCGCCGCCCAGCGCCGTGAGCTGGCCGACGCCCGTACCCTCCACTCCGCCTGGCAGGCCGCCGAATCCGTGCTGCGGCACCGGGCCGCGGCCGACCGCTCGGCCAGGGTCGACGCCGCCATCCGCGAGGCCGAGCGGGACGCCGCCCCCGCCCTCGCCGCCCGCGCCCTGGCCGCCGCCGACCTCGTCCGCGCCCTGCACACCGCCGCCGAGGACGGCGAGCGCCTCGCCCAGGAACAGGAGGAGCGCTCCGCCGTGCTCCAGGAGGCGGGAGAGGCCGCCCACCGCGACGCCACCGCCGCCGCCACCGAGGCCCAGCGCGCCCGCAGCGAGATCGGCCACCTCCGCCAGCGCCTCGCCGAGGTCGAGCAGGAGACCGCCGACGCGGTACGGGCGGGCTGGCTCGACGACTCGGCCCCCGACGCCGACCCCGCCAGGGCCGCCCTCGCCGCCAGCGACGCGGAGCGGACCGCCGTCGCCGCCTGGGACACCGCCCGTGAGGCCGCGCGCGCCACCGCCGACCGGGCGAGGGAGACCACGGCCGCCGAGTCCCGCGCCGAGCTGGCCGCCGCCCGCGCCGCCGACGCCGCCACGGCGGCCGAGCAGGCGTACACGGCGGAGCACCGCGCCGCCGCCTCCATCGCCGCCGACCCCCGCCTCGCCGAACTCCTCGGCCTGCCCGCGCCCGACGCCCTCCCCGCCCCCGATGCCCCGGGTGCCTCCGACACCCCGGCCGGCAGCGGGGCCGACCGGGACACCACCGCGCCGGACCCCGGCGAACCCTTCGGCGCGGAAGCGCTGGACCGCCACGCCGACGACCTCCGCACCCTGCTCGACCAGTGCATATCGACCGCCGAGCGCCAACTCTTCGAGCTGCGCACGGCGGCGGCCGACGACGCCCGCATCCTCGGCGCCCTCGGCGACGGCGGACTCCTCCCGCCCGGCCCCGATGTGCTGGCCACCGTCGAATTCCTCGGCGAACACGGCATCCCCGCCCTCCCCGGGTGGCGCTATCTCGCCCAGTCCGTCGACCCGGCCGACCACGCCGCCGTCCTCGCCGCCCGCCCCGAACTGGTCGACGGCGTCGTCATCACCGACCCCGCCTCCCACGCCCGCGCCCGCGAGGCCCTCGCCGGGGCCGCCCTGCTGCCCCGCTCCACCGTCGCCGTCGGCACCGCCGCCGCACTGCTCGCCCCCGTACCCCCCGCCCGGGGCGAGGACACCGGGGTCTTCCTCGTCCCGCCGAACCCGGCCATGCACGACGAGCACGCCGCCGACGAGGAGCGCCGGACCCTGCGCGCCCGCGCTGGCGCCCGGGACGAGGAGATCAGGACCCTCGCCGCCCGGCTCACCGGCGACCGCTCCCTGGCCGCCCGGATCGGCTCCTGGCGCGCCGACTGCCCGCCCGGGATGCTCGCCGAGCTGGCGCGGGGCGCCGAGACCGCCCGTACCGCCGCCGAGACCGCCCACGCCGAGCTGACCGAGGCCCGCGCCCTGCGCGCCGAGTCGGACGAGGCCGCCGCCGACGCCGCCCGCATCCGCGACGACCGCCAGGACACCGCCCAGCGCGCCCGCCGCGCCGCCGACGCCCTCGCCGGCCTCGCCCACCGACTCCGGGAGAGGGCCGGCTGGCAGCTCAAACTCCGCGAACTCGCCGACGAGGCCGTGGAGTCCGAAGCCCGTGCCACCACCTGCCTGGAGCGGGCCAAGGCCGCCGACGAGGACCGCCGGGCCGCCCAGCGCGCCGCCGACGACGCCCATCGCACCGCCCGCGCGCTGCGCGCCGAGCGCGCCGAGATCACCGGCGCCCCCGAGCAGCTCCCCGACACCGGCCGCGACACCCCCCGCACCCCGCTGCCCGCACTGCGCGAGGCGTACCGCGCGGCCTCCCGGCTCTACGAGAAGGTCGGCGTCGGCGCCGACCTCCGCGCCGAGCAGGCCCGTGCCGAGAGCGACGAGAGCGCCGCCCTCGCCGAACTCGACCGCCTCACCAACAAGGTCCGCGCCCGCGCCGCCCAGCTCCTCGAAAGCCCCGATGGCGCCGACGGCCCCTCCCGGCAGGCCGCCGCAGCCCGCGCCGAGTCACTCGTCCAGATGCTGGAGACCCGCGCCTCCGAGGCCAGCGAGAAGCTGGGCCGGCTGCGCGGCGAGGCCGAGCGGCTGGCCCCCACCGGGGAGGCCGAGACCCATACCGACCTCCCCTACGAACTGGTCCCGGCCGGTGCCGAGCACGCCCAGAACCTGCTGCGCCGCGCCACCACCGAGCTGGCCGCCCGCACCGACGCCCTGGAGACCGCCCGCGCGGCCCACACCGACCTCCTCAGGGCCCACCGCGCCGCCGAGGACGCGACGGGCGGCTTCGAGGAGACCGCCGCCCTCCTCCGCGATCTGCTGCGGGACCAGCGCGAGGACGAGACCGCCGAGGAGACCCCCGAGCCGTACCCGGACGACCTCACCGAGGCCCGCGCCGCCGCCGCCGACGCCCGGCGCTCCCTGCGCGGCTGCGCCACCGACCTCTCCGCCGCAGAGGCGGCCGTCCGCGAGGCGAGCGACATCCTCGTCCGGCACGCCAACTCCACCCGGTACGAGCAGGTACGCACCCCCGCCCGCCAGCAGATCCGGGAGCTGCCCGCCGCCGCCCTGCCCGAGCACGCCCAGAAGTGGGCCGACGCGTTCGCCCCCCGGCTGCGGGTGCTCACCGATGAACTCCAGCAGCTGGAGCGCAACCGCGACACCATCGTCGACCGGCTGCGCGGCTTGGTCGACTCCGCCCTCGCCACCCTCCGCTCCGCCCAGCGGCTCTCCCGGCTCCCCGAGGGACTGGGGGAGTGGTCGGGCCAGGAGTTCCTGCGGATCCGCTTCGAGGAGCCCGATCAGGCCACGCTCACCGAGCGGCTGGGCGAGGTGATCGACGAGGCGACCCGCGCCGCCGTGCGGAAGAACGCCACCGCGGCCTACGGAGAGGGCCGCCGCGACGGCATGGCCCTGCTGCTGCGCGGCGTCCAGGCGGCCCTGGAGCCCAAGGGCATCGCCGTGGAGATCCTCAAGCCGGACGCGGTGCTGCGGGCCGAGCGGGTACCCGTCGGCCAGATGGGCGATGTCTTCTCCGGTGGTCAGCTCCTCACCGCCGCCATCGCCCTCTACTGCACGATGGCCGCACTCCGCAGCAACGACCGGGGGCGGGACCGCCACCGGCACGCCGGCACCCTCTTCCTCGACAACCCCATCGGCCGGGCGAACGCCACCTATCTCCTCGAACTCCAGCGCGCGGTCTCCGACGCCCTGGGTGTGCAGCTCCTCTATACGACCGGGCTCTTCGACACCACGGCGCTGGCGGAGTTCCCCCTGGTGATCCGGTTGCGGAACGACGCGGATCTGCGGGCCGGGCTGAAGTACATCAGTGTCGAGGAGCATCTGCGGCCCGGTCTGCCCCAGCCCGATGCCTCGGCCGAGACGGTGCACGGCGAGATCACCGCGACCCGGATGTTCAAGCGCTCCGCGCCGGCCCCCGCCACCTCGGAGACCCAGGAGCACCGGCCCACCCCGGCCAACGGCTAGCCCGTGAGGGTCGGCTGAGCACTCCCGCCCGGCTCCGGCCGGGCGGGCCCGCGCGACACGGGCCCGTACCGGTCACGCGGTCACGCCTCGTACGGCTCCGGGAAGCGCTGCCCCGACCCCCGGCCCTGCCGTATTCGCCCGCTCTGCCGCGCCCCCGTCCGCGCGGCCCGCCGCTCCCGGCGCCGCTCCCGCCGCAGCCGCCGGGCGCTGCTGCTCGGCTCCGACATCACGCCGTGGCGCTGGCGCCACGCCTGACGGGTCACCCAGACGTCCAGCACCGCCCAGGTCGCCGCCACCGTGCTCCCCACACTGGTCAGCACCATCGGGAAGGCCAGCCAGGAACCCGCGAGGGTGCAGAAGAAGGCGACCATCGCCTGGATCATGGTCAGCGAGGCGATGAGCACCGCGCGGACCGCCGCCGTACGGATCGGATCGGGCATCCGCCGGCGCTTGGCGGGCTCCTCCACCCACAGCGACGGCCGGGGCCCCGGCCGGCCGGCGCCCGCCCGGTCCCCGCCGCGGTGCCTGTCCCAGTCCCTGGTCCCGCTCACTGACCCAACCCCCATGTCGCTCCGGCGGCCCGGGGCGTCCTCGCGTCCCCGAGCTCCGTGTCGCCCCGCCCGTACCCAAGGCCGCTGTACCCAAGCCCGCTGTACCGAAGGATGCTGTACCCAAGGCCGCGGTACGGAACGTCGCTGTGCGGAATGACTCTGCAAGGAAGGACGCGTGACACCCCGGAAAGATTCCCGTTCACCGGCGGCGCCACTCCGCCGCGGTGCCGATGTGTCCACCGACGGGCTGTGCAAGGGGGTAATTCCAGCCATCTGATGGGTTCCGGAACGGCACCTCTCACCTGCCCACCCCCGCCACACCGGGAATGCCAACTCCTTGAATACTGGGCCACCGCATGCTTGACGCGGACCCGCCAGGCTGAAAATCGACCGGACGTGTCTTCGAGTTGTCGTTGTGTCAGTAGTAGGCTCGCGCCGTTTGTTGACGGAGCAACACCGTTGCCCGAGGGCGGCGTTGAGCAGGGGGAGGCCATGCGCTTTCGCGGGAAGTCCATCCGCAGGAAGATCATGGCCCTGTTGCTTGTGCCACTGGTCTCCATGACCGCCCTCTGGGCCTTCGCCACCGTCATCACCGGCCGCCAGGCGAACGACCTCTGGGAGGTCGGCGAGGTCACCGAGAAACTCGGCCACCCCGTCGCCACCACCCTCCAGGTCCTCCAGGACGAGCGCCGCCAGAGCCTGGTCTACCTGGCCGACCGCCGCTCCTCCACCGCCCTGCCCGCCCTCCACGAGAGCCGCCACGCCACCGACGCGGCCATCGCGACCCTCAAGCGGAACGCCTCCCGCCAAGAGGTCCGCGACGATATGCGCCCCGACGCCGAACGACGGCTGTCCTCCCTGCTCAAGGGGTTCGACGGCCTCGCCACCCTGCGCCGCTCCGTCGAGTCCGGCACCGTCAGCCGCACCCAGGCCCTCGACTACTACAACCGTATGGTCGAACCCGGCTTCGGCTTTCTCACCGTCCTCCACGCCATCCACGACGTGGCCATCGAACGACAGGGCCGCGCCCTCGTCGGCGTCGCCCGGGCCATCGAGATGCTCTCCCGCGAGGACGCCCTGATCGCCTCCGCCCTCACCGCCGGACGCATCACCGAGCCCGAGCTGCGCACCCTCTCCGACCTCGTCGCCCACCGCGAGCTGTACTACGACATGAGCCTGGAGGGACTGCCCGCCAAGGAACGCGGCATCTACGTCCAGTTCTGGCGCAGCCCCGAGACCGCGCCCCTGCGGGACGCCGAGGAGAGCCTCGTCAAGGGCGGCCCGGTCACCGCGGCGGACCGCTCCGATCTGGACGAGTGGCGCCAGGCCGCCACCCCCGTCCTCACCGAGCTGCGCCGCGAGTCCCGCGCGAGCGGCGACCGCTACCAGGACCGCGTCGACCCCGCCGCCCGGGGCGTCTTCATCCAGGCCGGTGTCGCCGGAGTCCTCGGCTTCCTCGCCCTCTCCGTCTCCCTCGTGGTCTCCGTCCGCATCGGCCGGGTGCTCATCCGCGATCTGTCCCGGCTCCGCAAGGAGGCCCACGAGGTCTCCGGCGTCCGCCTCCCCAGCGTGATGCGCCGCCTCGCCTCCGGCGAACAGGTCGACGTCGAGACCGAGGCCCCCCGCCTGGAGTACGGCAAGGACGAGATCGGCCAGGCCGGCCAGGCGCTCAACACCCTCCAGCGCGCCGCCGTCGAGGCCGCCGTGCGCCAGTCCGAGATGCGCCGCGGCGTCTCCGAGGTCTTCGTCAACCTCGCCCGCCGCAACCAGGTGCTCCTCCACCGCCAGCTCACCCTGCTCGACACCATGGAGCGCCGCACCGAGGACACCGAGGAACTGGCCGACCTCTTCCGCCTCGACCACCTCACCACCCGCATGCGACGCCACGCCGAGGGCCTGGTCATCCTCTCCGGCGCCGCCCCCTCCCGGCAGTGGCGCAACCCGGTCCAGCTCATGGACGTGGTCCGCGCCGCGGTCGCCGAGGTCGAGGACTACGAGCGCATCGAGGTCCGCAGGCTCCCGCGGATCGGCGTCGGCGGCCCGGCCGTCGCCGACCTCACCCACCTCATCGCCGAACTCCTGGAGAACGCCACGGTGTTCTCCCCGCCGCACACCGCCGTCCATGTGATCGGCGAACGCGTCGCCAACGGATTCACCCTGGAGATCCACGACCGGGGCCTCGGCATGGCCCCCGAGATCCTGCTCGAAGCCAATATGCGGCTCGCGGAGACCCCCGAGTTCGAACTCTCCGACACCGACCGGCTGGGCCTCTTCGTCGTCAGCCGCCTCGCCCAGCGGCAGGGCGTCAGGGTCTCCCTCCAGCAGTCCCCGTACGGAGGGACCACCGCCATCGTCTTCCTCCCCGCCGCGCTGCTCACCGAGGCCCCGGACGACGACTCCGCCGCCGGATTCCGCCTCGACCGCAGAAGCGACGGGCCGGCGGCCCGCCGGGAGGCGGGGGAGACCCGGCTGTCGGCGCTCACCCGGTCCCCCCGGTCGCCCCGGCCCGACGCCCTCACCGGCCCCGACGCCCTCACCGGTCCGGGGATGCTCACCGACCCCGCCACCCTCCTCGGGATCGATGGCCCCGGGGTTCCGACGGGCCCCGGCACCCCCGGCGGCACGGACGAAAGCACCGAGCCCCGCTTCCGGCCCCGGCCCCGCGCCCCCCGCCGGACCGCCGCCGACGAGCGGCACCAGCAGACCGCCGATCCCGCGCACGACCACCCCGTACCCCCTGTCCCGCTGCCCCGGCGCAAGCCGCCCACGCTCGTCGCCGACCACGGCCGGCGGGTGGACAGCCCGGGAACCCCGTCCGGCTCCCCGGCGGCGGACCGCCCCCGCGCGGTGCCCGGCCCGGCGCGGCCCGCGCCCGTCTCCGGCCAGGAGCAGCCCGTACCCCCGGCGCGGGACACCGGCCCCGCCACGATCGACGGACTGCCCCGCCGGGTCCGCCAGGCCAGCCTCGCTCCTCAGCTGAGGGCGAACGCCCCCGCCGAGCGGACCGGCGCCCCCGCACCGGACGGGGAGAGCGAGCGGGACGCCGAGGAGGTGCGCGCCCGGATGGCCTCCATGCAGCGGGGCTGGCAGCGGGGCCGCCGCCAGAACGCACAAGGGGGCGACGACGCCGAGCGGACCACCGGCGCCGTCCCCGGACCGACAGCACCACGAACCACACCGGAGGGGGACGGTCGATGACCGCACCGCATGCCGCAGCAGCACATACCGATACCGGACGGGGCGCCACCCTCGGCGGCGGCGCCCTGAGCTGGCTCCTCGACGAACTCGTCGAACGGGTCGGCAGCATCCGCAAGGCCCTCGTGCTCTCCAGCGACGGCCTCGCCACCGGCACCTCCAGCGAGCTGACCCGGGAGGACAGCGAGCACCTCGCCGCCGTCGCCTCCGGCTTCCACAGCCTCGCCAAGGGCGTCGGCCGCCACTTCGACGCGGGCAGGGTCCGCCAGACCGTCGTGGAACTGGACGAGGCGTTCCTCTTCGTCACCGCGGCCGGCGACGGCAGCTGTCTCGCGGTGCTGGCGGACGCGGACTCCGATGTCGGCCTGGTGGCGTACGAGATGACGCTCATGGTCAAGCGGGTCGGAGTCCACCTCGCCACCGCGCCGCGGACCGGTTTCGCCGGGGGATGAGGGGCCCGGCATGAGCGAGGCGACCCACCGTCCCCGGCAGCCGCACCACTTCATCGACGCCGACGCGGGCCCGGTGGTCCGCCCGTACGCCATGACCCGGGGCCGCACCAACAGCACGTCCCAGCACCGGCTCGACCTGATCGCCCTGGTCGTACCGGAGCCCGAGGCCGACCACACCGATCATGACCAGTCGCTCTCCCCGGAACACGTCGAGATCGTGGAGCGCTGCGAGGACGCCCCGCAGTCGATCGCCGAACTCGCCGCAGGACTCGATCTCCCCGTCGGGGTGGTCCGGGTCCTGGTGGGTGATCTGGTGGACGACGCACTGGTCCATGTCACCCGTCCTGTTCCCCCGGCCGAACTGCCGGACGTCAATATTCTCCGCGAGGTGATCAATGGCCTTCGGGCGCTCTAGCAGCCGACGGCCCGTCGTCGAGCCCGTCACGCTGAAGATCCTGGTCGCGGGAGGCTTCGGCGTGGGCAAGACCACCCTGGTGGGCGCGGTCAGCGAGATCAGACCCCTGCGTACGGAGGAGGACCTGAGCGAGGTGGGCCGGCCGGTGGACGACACGGTGGGGGTCGAGGGAAAGACCACCACCACGGTCGCCATGGACTTCGGACGGATCACCCTCCGCGAGGACCTGGTCCTCTATGTCTTCGGGACCCCGGGCCAGGACCGCTTCTGGTTCCTCTGGGACGAACTGGCCCAGGGCGCCCTCGGAGCGGTCGTCCTCGCGGACACCCGCCGCCTGGAGGACTCCTTCGCCGCCGTGGACTACTTCGAGCGCCGGGGCATCCCCTTCACCGTCGCCGTCAACTGCTTCGACGGCGCGACCCGCTTCCCGACCGACGCGGTACGGGCCGCGCTGGACCTCGACCCCGGGGTGCCGCTGATGATGTGCGACGCCCGCGAGCGGGAGTCGGCCAAGGAGGTGCTGGCCGCGGTGGTGGAACACGCGCTGGTACGGGTCGCGGCGGCCCGCCGTGAACCCGCCCCCACGACCTGACGCCCGTGCCTGTGCGTATGCCCGTGCCCGTGGCCATGATCTGAGCCACGGCCACGGGCGGCCCGCCGTCAGCCCGCTGGCTCCTCCCACCCGAAGCTGCGCTCCACCGCCCTGCGCCAGTTGGCGTACTCCCGGTCACGCGTCTCCGGGGCCATCGCGGGCGTCCACTCGGCCTCCTTGCGCCAGTGCGTCGTCAGCTCGTCCGTACCCGACCAGACACCCGTGGCGAGCCCCGCCGCGTACGCCGCGCCCAGACAGGTCGTCTCGGAGACCTGCGGCCGGATCACCGGCACCCCCAGCACATCGGCCTGGTGCTGCATCAGCAGCCGGTTCGCGGTCATCCCGCCGTCGACCTTCAGGGTGGTGATCCGGACCCCGGAGTCCTCGTACATGGCGTCCACCACCTCCCGCGTCTGCCAGCTGGTCGCCTCCAGCACCGCACGGGCCAGATGCGCCTTGGTGACATACCGGGTCAGACCGGTGATCACCCCACGGGCGTCCGCCCGCCAGTACGGGGCGTACAGCCCGGAGAACGCCGGGACCACATACGCCCCGCCGTTGTCGTCCACGCTCGCCGCCAGGGTCTCGATCTCGGCCGCGTCGCGGATGATCCCCAGCTGGTCACGGAACCACTGCACCAGCGCCCCGGTGATCGCGATCGACCCCTCCAGGCAGTACACCGGCGCCCGCTCACCGATCCGGTAGCCCACGGTGGTGATCAGCCCGTTCTTCGACGGAACAGGCCGCTCGCCCGTGTTCAGCAGCAGAAAGCTTCCGGTGCCATAGGTGTTCTTCGCCGTCCCCGGCTCGTAGCACGCCTGCCCGAAGACAGCCGCCTGCTGGTCGCCGAGGGCGGCGGCCACCGGCACACCCGCCAGCGGACCCACGGCCCGCCCGTACACCTCGGACGAGGAACGGATTTCCGGCAGCATCGCGCGCGGTATCCGCATCTCCGCCAGGATCTCCGGATCCCAGTCCAGCGTCCGCAGATCCATCAGCAGCGTCCGGGAGGCGTTGGTGACATCGGTGACATGCACCCCGCCCTCGGTGCCCCCGGTCAGATTCCAGATCAGCCAGGAGTCCATGGTCCCGAAGGCGATCTCGCCCGCCTCGGCCCGCTCCCGCAACCCCGGGATCTCCGCCAGCAGCCATGCCGCCTTGGGCCCGGAGAAGTAGCTGGCCAACGGCAGTCCGGTGGTCTCCCGGAACCGGTCCTGCCCGTCCGCCCCGCCCAGCTCGGTACAGAGTCCGGCGGTACGGGTGTCCTGCCACACGATCGCATGGTGCACGGGGCGGCCGGTGGACCGCTCCCACAGCACCGTCGTCTCGCGCTGATTGGTGATGCCGAGCGCGCTGATCCGGTCGGCCGTCAGGCCCGCCCGGTCCAGCGCCCCGGCCACCACCGCCCGCACCGTGGACCAGATCTCCGCCGCGTCGTGCTCCACCCAGCCGGGCCGGGGGAAGATCTGCCGGTGCTCCCGCTGGTCGACGGCGACGATCGCGCCGTTCCGGTCGAAGACGATGCAGCGACTGGAGGTGGTGCCCTGGTCGATCGTCGCGACGAAGGTGTCCGTCATCACCGTGTCCCCGTTCGGGAGATCCTCGGGATGTCCCGGGATCTCAGTAGATGAGGTTGAAGAGCAGTCCCGCGAGCGCCCCGCCGACCATCGGCGCGGCGACCGGGATCCAGGAGTACCCCCAGTCCGACGACCCCTTGTTCGGGATCGGCAGCAGGGCGTGGACGATACGCGGCCCCAGGTCACGGGCCGGGTTGATGGCATAGCCGGTGGGCGAGCCCAGGCAGAGACCGATACCCACGACCAGCAGCGAGACCAGCAGGATCGAGATGCCGGAGCCATAGATCCCGGCCTCCTGCCCGGCGATCTGGCCGACGCCGATGCCGGCGTTCTTGTTGAAGGAGAGGATCGGCAGCACCAGACCGACGGTCACGATCACCTCGGTCATGATGTTGGTGACGGGATTGCGCACCTCGGGGGCGGTGGCGAAGATCCCCAGCGTCGGCTGGGCCTTGTCCGCCTCCCGGTTGGCCTGGAACTGCGAGTAGTAGACGAGATAGCCGAGGACGGCTCCCAGCATCGCCCCGACGAACTGGGCGAGGATGTAGAGCGGCACCTTGCTCCACTCGCCGGTGTCGATGGCGATGGCGAAGGTCACGGCGGGGTTGAGATGGCCTCCGGAGAGCGGGGCGGAGGCGTAGGCCCCCGCCAGCACCCCGAAACCCCAGCCGAAGGTGATGACGATCCAGCCGGCGCCGGTGGCACGCGCCTTGGAATAGGGGAGGTTGACGGCGGCGCAGACACCGACACCGAACATGATCAGGATGGCGGTGCCGAGCACCTCACCGACGAAAATGTCTCCGTTGCTCATGGCGACTCCTAGGCCCTCACCCGGGGCCGGGCCCCGGTCCTGCGTGCAGGATGCGTACTGCATGGGGGGTGCCGTGGACATGGGAGCCGGGAGCGGAGCGGTCCGCCCGTCGTCCGGCGCCCTGACGAGCGTGGTGACCGTGCCGACAAGCGGCCCTTGCCGAGGGCGGTGCGCACAACCGCCGACGAGATGGCAGTGTTCACCCGTGCTGAGGGACCGTCAAGGTCGCCTGTGCGCGTACGGGTGGACGGGTGTCCGGTCGTTCACCCCACCGCGATCAGCGCCGAGCCGTGCCCGAACAGGCCCTGGTTCACGGCGATCCCGATCCGTGCCCCGGCCACCTGGCGCGCTCCGGCCGTCCCCCGCAGCTGCCGGGTCAGCTCGCAGAGCTGGGCGATGGCCTGGGCGGGCACCGCCTCGCCGAAGGAGGCGAGACCCCCGCTGGGGTTCACCGGGAGCCGCCCGCCGAGCGTGGTCGTCCCGTCCCGCAGCAGGCCGGCCGCCGCACCGGGCGGACAGAGCCCGAGATCCTCGTACCACTGGAGCTCCAGCGCGGTGGAGAGGTCGTACACCTCGGCCAGGGACAGCTCCTCGGGCCCGATGCCCGCCTCCTCGTAGGCGGCGCGGGCGATCGAAGCACGGAAGCCGTCCCCGGGCGGCCCGTCCGCGGGGGCCGGGTCGGTGGCGATCTCCGGCAGGTCGAGCACGGCCCGGGGGTAGACGGGGGTGACGGTCGACACCGCCCGCACCCGCACCGGCCGCGTCACGCCATGGCGCCGGGCGAAGCCCATGCCGGAGAGCACCACCGCCGCGCCCCCGTCGGAGGTGGCACAGATGTCCAGCAGCCGCAGCGGATCGGCGACCAGGGGGGAGGCGGCCACCTCCTCGGCGGTGACCGGACTCCGGTAGCGGGCGTACGGGTTGGCCGCGCCGGCGCGCGCGTTCTTCACCTTGACCCGGGCGTAGTCGGCGGGGGTCTCGCCGTACAGCGCCATCCGGCGGCGGGCGAGGAGGCCGAAATAGGCTGGATTGGTCGCCCCGAGGACCCGGAAGCGCAGCCAGTCGGGGTCATCGGGGCGGTCCGCGCCGCCGACGGGGGCGAAGAAGCCCTTCGGGGCGGCGTCGGCGCCCACCACCAGTGCCACCTCCGTCTGGCCCGCGAGGATCTGGGCGCGGGCGGTGGCGATGGCCTGCGCGCCCGAGGCGCAGGCGGCGTACACGCTGGTGACCCGGGCTCCCTGCCAGCCGAGCGCGCGGGCGAAGGTCGCTCCCGCCACCTGTCCGGGATAGCCGCCGCGCACCGTGTTGGCGCCGACCACCGAGCCGATCCGCCGCCAGTCGAGACCGGCGTCGGCGAGCGCGGCCCGCGCGGCGACCGTCCCGTACCGGACGAAACGGTGTCCCCACTTGCCCCAGGGGTGCATTCCCACCCCGAGGACCGCGATATCGCCGTCGCCCATGACGTCACCCATGACATCGCTTGCGCCGTCGTTCGTGCCGTCGCTGGTGTCGTGGTTCATGAGGGCGCCCCGGGGGATCCGGTCGCGCCCGGGGGCGCGGAGCCCGGGACCGGCCGCCAGTGCCAGGTCGTCCAGACGGTCTCCCCCTCCTCGTACAGCACCCCGGGCACCGCCTCGGCCGCCATGCCCACGGCGAGCTCCGCTGTGGACACCCCGGGTGGGCCCTGGCCGAGGACCACGATCCGCGCACCCCGGGGGAGCGCCAGCTCCACCGCGAGCAGGACCCGGCTCTCCCATGGGGTGTGCGGATCGGAGGGATAGGGAAGGGGCGGCCGGTAGCGGCTGTCGGTGTACGACCAGATCCGGCCATGACGGGGGAGCGGGACCTCGCCCAGCTCCCCTCCCGCGCACCCGGGGTTCCGGCAGAAGTCGTCCCCGGGCGGGAAGAAGACCGCGCCGCACCCCGAGCACCCCGAGCCGAGCAGCCGGAACGCCTCCGTATCCGCACCCTCCGCACCCGTACCCCTCGCCGCGTCCCCGGTGAACCAGCCCTCCACCACGGGTGTCCGAGCCATGGCACCTCCCGTACAGCCGAATCTGACGGTACGTCAGAAGTGTGCCACGCCGGGACCGGGCCGCGACCCCCGTGCACCGGACCTGTCGCGGGACCGGGTACGGGAGCCGGTGCCACCCGGCGGCCGGACGCCGTACCGGCCCCGCGGACCGGCCAACTGCCGTACCCACGGGTCGGATACAGTCCGCGCGTGCCCAAGGACTCGTACTGCGGAACCTGCGGAGCCCCCTACGGACCCCTCACCGGCTGGCCGCGCACCTGCGCCGCCTGCGGGGCCGTCGCCTACCGCAACCCCCTGCCCGTCGCCGTCGCCCTCCAGCCCGTCGAGGACCCCGACGGCATCGGACTGGTCGTCGTCGTCCGCTCCATCGAACCCCAGCTCGGCGGAGTCGCCCTCCCCGGTGGCTTCATCGACCACAACGAGGAATGGCAACACGCCGTGGTCCGTGAGCTGCGCGAGGAGACCGGCATCGAAGCCGACATCGGCGACGTCCGGCTCGCCGATGTCCTCAGCTCGGCCGACGGCCATCTGCTGGTCTTCGGCACGCTCCCCATACGCCCCGCCGACACCCTGCCACCCTCCCGCCCCACCGCCGAGACCACCGGATGGCATCTGCTGCGCACCCCCGCCGAACTCACCTTCCCGCTGCACACCACGGCGGTACGGCGATGGTTCCTGCACCGCTACGACTGACCGGGACTCCCCGGGCCCGGCCCCCCAGGCCCTCGACCGGCGCTCCCCGGGTCCGGGCCCGGCCCCCGGCCGGTGCCCCCGGGGGCCTCGCCCAGCCCTCGCACCCGAACCGGCCACCGGGGCCGGCCCGAGCCCTCCGTCCTGATCTGCCTCACCCGCACCCGGCCGTCGACCAGCCGGGTCGTGTACCGCTCCACCTCCGACCGCTCCCAGCCGTCACCCGCGTCCGGGATCACCAGACCACCACCCCGGCGGCCCGGCGCCGGAGCCCACACCTCCAGCTCCAGCCGGCCCTCCCGGCCCCGTACCGGAACCACCGCCCCCGCCCGCGCCAGCACCGGGATCCGGTCCGCCGGCGCGGCCACCACCACCTGCCCCGGCCCCTCGTACACCCGCTCCGTCACCGTGTCGTACCAGCGCCCCCGGGGCAGCCGCACCACCCGCCGCTCCACCCCCGGCTCCAGCACCGGCGCCACCAGCAACGCGTCCCCCAGCAGAAACGCGTCCTCGCACTCCCGCAGCAGACGGTCGTCCGGCGCCCCCCACCAGAGCGGACGCACATACGGCGCCCCCGTCAGACGGGCCAGCTGCGCCAGCGTCACCCAGTACGGACGCAGCCGCTCCCGCTCCTCCAGCACCGCCCGCGCGCCCGCCAGCACCCCGGGGCCGAACTCCCACGGCTCCCGCCGGCCCGCCCCGATCGCCGCATGGGTACGGAACAACGGCAGATAGGCGCCCAGCTGGAACCAGCGCAGATACAGCTCCGGCGACGGACTCCCGTCGAAACCCCCGATGTCCGGACCCGAGTACGGCACCCCGCACAGCCCGAGCCCCAGCACCAGCGAGAGCGAGGCCCGCAGCCCCGGCCAGCCGGTGGCCACATCACCCGACCAGGTGCCCCCGTACCGCTGCATCCCCGCCCACCCCGACCGCGAGAACAGGAACGGCCGCTCCTGCGGACGGAGCGCGCGCAACCCCTCGTACCCCGCGCGCGCCATCGCCAGACCGTAGACATTGTGGGCCTCACGGTGATCGCCGCCATGGCCCTCCAGCGCGTGCCGGGCCGACCGGGGCAGCGTCCGGTCACCGAACGGCGCGAACGACACCGGCTCGTTCATGTCGTGCCAGAAACCCGAGAACCCCTGCGCCAGCCGTTCCGCGTACAGCTCCCCCCACCATCGGCGCACCCCCGGATCGGTGAAGTCCGGATAGACGCACCACCCCGGCCACACCACCCCGCGCACCGCACGCCCCCGCCCGTCCCGGACGAACGCCCCTGCCTCCGCTCCCCGCTCGTAAACCTCCGACCCGCGCTCCGCCTTCACCGCGGGATCGACGATGGACACCAGCCGCACCCCCTCCTCGCGCAGCTCCCGGGCGAGACGGGGCAGCGCCGGAAAGCGCTCCCGGTCCACCGTGAACACCCGATGACCGTCGTAGTGGTCGATGTCCAGATGGACCGCGGAGAGCGGAAGTCTTCGCTCCCGGTACCCCGAGACAATCCGGCGCACCTCCGCCTCGCTCCCGAAACCCCAGCGGGCATGGTGCGGACCCAGCGCCCAGGACGGCGGCACGGCGGGCGCCCCCGTCAGCCGCGCCCACCGCGCCAGCACCCGGGACGGCTTGCCCACCATCACCCAGCAGCGCAGCGGACCGCCCTCCATCCGTACCTCGCACACCCCCGGGCGATCATGGCCGGAACCCGCGCCCTCCTCGCCCTCCCGGAGCGTCACCCGGCCGTCCCAGGGGTTGTCGTGGAACGCCAGATGCGTCCCCGCGTCCGACACCACCCATAACACCGGCATCGTGATGTACAGCGGGTCGTCCGACGGGCCGAAAGGGCCCCGGGGGTCCGTGTTCCACAGCCGGTGCACCCCGTCCCGCAGCCGGGGGCCGCCGGCCCGCCCGCCCAGGCCGAAGAAGCGGGCGTCGGCGGGCACCTCGGTCCGCAGGGTCCACCGGACCGCCCCGGCACACACCGCAGCCCCGGCCCCCGTACGTCCTTCCGCCCCGGCCTGCTCCGCCCCCGCGTCCGCGGGACCGCCCTCCGGCTCCCACCAGCGCGGCGGGTGGTCCCGGCGCAGCACCACCCCGCCCGGAGTCCGCACCTCCACCGCCCCGTGCCGGGAGACCAGCACCGTCACCCGCTCGGACACCACCCGCCAGCCGCCGTCCTTGTCCGGCTCCAGCACCGCCCGGGGATCCGGCTCCGGAACCGGACCCGTCAGCGCGTACGAGGGCCCCGGCGCGGCCCCGTCCCAGCCCCAGAAGACCGCGCCGCCCACCACCACCCGGATCAGCAGCTCCGACCGGGCGAACCGCACCACCCCGCCCCCCGGCAGCGGCTCCGCCCCCGTCACCTCCCCGGGGACCCTCGCGCGCTCGGCACCCCGTACGGGCAGCTCCCGGGCGTCGAGCCGCCGCATCCGCCACCCCGAACGCGCCGCCCGCCACCACCGCAGCGTCCCGAAACTCCTCAACGCGCGCACCAGTTCCCGACCGTCCATGCGGCTCAGCCTGCCATCGCGGGGGGCGTACCCGGGCTGTGTTCGGACCCCGTTCACCCGCCGCGCAGTCCACGCCCCACCCACACGGACCACACCTCCCACCCGGCCCGCTCGCCCCACCCGTACAGCCACCCGCTCAGTCCCCCGTACAGCCCCTCGCTCAACCCCTCGCTCAGCCACCGGAACGACGCCCACCGGCCGTCCCTGGTGCCCGGGACGATCACATGGCATCGTCCCTGTCAGCCGGGCACACCCCGCCCGGCCGGACCCACCGCCGACAGAACCGGGCCACCACGAGCGAGAACACCGGGAGCCGTGCCATGACCTCCGCAGCGAACGCCACGCCCCTGTGGCAGCCGGACACCCACCGGATCGCCGCCGCCCAGATCACCCGCTTCCAGCACTGGGCCGCCGAACGCCACGGAGCCCCCGCCGACGGCGGCTACCCCGCCCTCCACCGCTGGTCCGTCGATCACCTCGACACCTTCTGGGGCGCCCTCGCCGAGTGGTTCGACATCCACTTCACCACCCCGTACGAGACGGTCCTCGCCGACCCCGCCATGCCCGGCGCCCGCTGGTTCCCCGGCGCCACCCTCAACTACGCCGAACACGCCCTCCGCGCGGGCGCCGACCGCCCCGACCACCCCGCCCTCCTCCATGTGGACGAGGTCCAGGGACCCACCGCCACCACCTGGGCCGAGCTGCGCCGCCAGGTCGGAGCGCTCGCCGCCGAACTCCGCGCCCTCGGCGTACGCCCCGGCGACCGGGTCAGCGGCTACCTCCCCAACATCCCCCAGGCCGTCACCGCGCTGCTCGCCACCGCCGCCGTCGGCGCCGTCTGGACCTCCTGCGCCCCCGACTTCGGCGCACGCAGCGTCCTCGACCGCTTCCAGCAGGTCGAACCCGTCGTCCTCGTCACCGTCGACGGATACCGCTACGGCGGCAAGGAGCACGACCGCCGCGAGATCGTCGCCGAACTCCGCCGCGAACTCCCGAGCCTCCGCGCGGTCGTGCACATCCCGCTCCTCGGTACCCCGGCGCCCGACGGAGCACTCGACTGGTCCGCCGTCACCTCCGCCACCACCGAACCCCACTTCACACCGGTCCCCTTCGACCACCCCCTGTGGGTCCTCTACTCCTCCGGCACCACCGGACTGCCCAAGGCGATCGTCCAGTCCCAGGGCGGCATCCTGCTGGAACACCTCAAACAGCTCGCCCTCCACTGCGACCTCGGCCCCGGCGACCGCTTCTTCTGGTACACCTCCACCGGCTGGATGATGTGGAACTTCCTCGTCTCCGGCCTGCTCACCGGCACCACCGTGGTGCTGTACGACGGCAGCCCCGGCCACCCCACCACCGGCGCCCAGTGGGATGTCGCCGAACGCACCGGGGCCACCTTCTTCGGCACCTCCGCCGCCTATGTCATGGCCTGCCGCAAGGCCGGCGTCCACCCCGCCCGCGACCACGACCTCAGCCGGGTCGCCTGCGTCGCCACCACCGGATCACCCCTGCCCCCCGACGGCTTCCGATGGCTCCACGACGAATTCGCCGACCGGGGCCACGATCTGTGGATCGCCTCCGTCAGCGGCGGTACCGATGTGTGCAGCTGCTTCGCCGGAGCCGTGCCCACCCTCCCCGTCCACATCGGGGAACTCCAGGCCGCCTGCCTCGGCACCGACCTCCAGTCCTGGGACCCGCACGGCCGGCCCCTCACCGGCGAGGTCGGCGAACTCGTCGTCACCCGGCCCATGCCCTCGATGCCCATCCACTTCTGGAACGACCCCGACGGCAGCCGCTACCACGAGAGCTACTTCGAGATGTTCCCCGGCGTCTGGCGGCACGGCGATTGGATCACCCTCACCGAACGCGGCTCCGTGATCATCCACGGCCGCTCCGACTCCACCCTCAACCGCCAGGGCGTCCGCATGGGGTCCGCCGACATCTACGAGGCCGTCGAACGCCTCCCCGAGATCCGCGAATCCCTGGTCATCGGGGTGGAGGAAGCCGAGGGCGGCTACTGGATGCCGCTCTTCGTCCAGCTCACCGAGGGCACGGTCCTCGACGACGCGCTCCGCGACCGCCTCCGGCGCACCATCCGCGAACAGCTCTCACCCCGGCATGTCCCCGATGACATCATCGAGATCCCCGCTGTGCCGCACACCCTCACCGGCAAGCGCCTCGAAGTCCCGGTGAAGCGGATCCTCCAGGGCACCCCGCTGGAGAAGGCCGTCAACCCCGGCTCCGTGGACGACGTCGGCCTGCTCTCCTTCTACGAGGACCTGGCCCGCACCCGCCCCCACTGAGGCGCCAGCGCCGCAGCCCTCTCCGTGGTGCGACGCCGCCCCGCCCGACCCTCCTGGCCCTCCTGACCAGGGGCGGAACCCTGCGGGCGGGGCGTTGTCAGTGGCAGCCCCTACGGTGGGTGAACAGAAGTCCACAGAACGCGAGGGGGAGCAGCCATGGGATACGACAGCACACCGGCCCCGGCCGAGGAACCACGCCGCCCGGACCACCCCACCGGAGCCATGGAATCCGCCCGGGACCAGGGAAACACCGCCCGGGACCGGGGAAGCACCGACCGGGGCGGGACGGCCACCGGGAGCGGCACCGACACCCGCGAGCGCCGGCCCGGCCGCTCCGGGCGCCGCCGACGCCGCCGGGGCCCCACCGGATCCCGGCCCCGGGGCAGGACCGCCACCCGCACCCTCCTCCGCCGGGAGAGCGCGGGCACCGTCGCCGTCCTCGCCGACCCCCATGACTTCCAGGCCATGCGCCGCTACCGCACCTTCGCCTTCGACGACCACCCCCACTACCTCCAGGAGACCGAGAGCCTGCTCAAGACCCTCGCCACCCGCCAGCTCCACACCGCCGTCGCCCTCTTCGACCCCGAGGACTTCGCCGCGTACTGCACCGAACACGGCCTCGAACCCGACTCCCCGCTCAGCCGCGCCCGCTACACCGCGGAGATCCCCGCCCGCGGCTGCGCCCTGCCCTACGCCGGAGAACCCCTCGACGGGCTGCTGCCCCTTCTTGTGGACACCGCGGTACGCCGCGCCACCTGGGAGTACGCCTCCCTCCTCCTCGCCGACGCGGGCCCCTGCGCCGACTGCGGCCAGGACATCGGCGAGGCGGCGCTCGACCAGGCCGCCCATCTGCTGCGCGGACTCCTCAGGGCCGCCGGCCCCGGCGCACAGCATCTGGTGTGCAGCGTCTCCGCCCCGGCGGAGCAGCTGATCGCCGTCTTCCACGCCGATGGAGCCGGCACCCCCGGCGCGGAGGGAGCCGGCCCCGCCGACCCGCCCGGCGACGACGACGCCGTGCCGGACACCCCCGAGGCGGCGGAGTTCATCACGGTGCTGGCCACCGCCATCGCCCTCCGGCGGCCCGGCGGGCTGGTGCTCCGCGTCAGCACCCCCGGCGCCCCGGACCGGCTGCACGGCTGGCGGATCCACCCCCGAGGGCTGGACCCCCTCAGCGAGGCCGAGGTCTTCAGCGCCTACTGCACCGACGCCGCCACCGGTGAACCGATCGCCCCCGAGCCCGGAGTCGAGTACCGAGCGGGCTTCCCCGTCCCCGACGACTACCCCCACACCGACCACCACTGAACCGCTCCCAGCAGGTTCCGGAGCACGGTGACCCACCGTGCTCCGGACAGACGGAAGGGCCCCGCGCCCACCGGCCGCGAGGCCCTTCCGTATCCGGCCGCTCCCCGGGCCCCGCTCATCGGCGGGGCCCGAGGAGATGTCACTACTCCCCGGACAGCACCGCCCGCGCGGCCACCCGCGCCTCCTCGGCACTGTCCGAGGCCCGCGCCGCCGCGGCCGCCCGCTCGCACTGCGCGAGCGTGTACTTCGCCAGCGTGGACCGCACATACGGAATCGACGCCGCGCCCATCGACAGGGAGGTCACCCCGAGCCCGGTGAGCACACAGGCGAGCAGCGGATCGGCGGCCGCCTCACCGCAGACACCACAGCTCTTGCCCTCGGCCTTCGCGGCCTCGGCCGACAGGGCCACCAGATCCAGCAGCGCCGGCTGCCAGGGGTCCTGGAGCCGGGAGACCGCGCCCACCTGACGGTCGGCGGCGAAGGTGTACTGCGCCAGATCATTGGTGCCCAGCGAGAGGAACTCGACCTCCTGGAGGATCGACCGCGCCCGCAGGGCCGCCGAGGGGATCTCCACCATGGCGCCGAACTTCGCCCGCAGCCCGGCCTCGCGACAGGCGTCGGCGAATGCCTTGGCGTCCGCGCGGTCCGCCACCATCGGCGCCATGACCTCCAGATAGACCGGAAGCCCCTCGGCCGCCTTCGCCAGCGCCGTCAGCTGGGTCCGCAGCACCTCCGGGTGGTCGAGGAGGGTCCGCAGCCCCCGCACACCCAGCGCCGGGTTCGGCTCGTCGGCCGGGGTGAGGAAGGAGAGCGGCTTGTCCGCGCCCGCGTCCAGCACCCGGACGACCACACGGCCCTCGGGGAACGCCTCCAGCACCTTCCGGTACGCCTCGACCTGCTTCTCCTCCGACGGGGCCCGCTCGCTGTCGTCCAGGAAGAGGAACTCGGTACGGAAGAGCCCGACGCCCTCGGCGCCCGCGTCCACCGCGGCGGGCACATCGGCGGGGCCGCCGACATTGGCCAGCAGCGGCACCTTGTGGCCGTCGGAGGTGGCCCCCGGTCCGCTGGAGGAGGCCAGCGCGGCCTTCCGCTCGGCGGCGGCCCGCGTCAGCTCCTCCCGCTTCTCCCGGCTGGGCTCCACGAAGATCTCGCCGGTGCTGCCGTCGACGGCGACCAGCGTTCCCTCGGGCAGCTCCCCGGCGCCCGGCAGTGCCACCACGGCCGGGACCCCGAGCGCCCGCGCCAGGATCGCGCTGTGGCTGGTCGGCCCGCCCTCCTCGGTGACGAACCCCAGCACCAGGGCCGGGTCGAGCAGAGCGGTGTCGGCGGGCGCGAGATCCCGGGCGATCAGTACATAGGGCTCGTCACTGTCCGGGACGCCCGGCATGGGTACGCCCAGCAGCCGGGCCACGATCCGGTTCCGGACGTCGTCCAGGTCGGCCACCCGGCCCGCCAGATACTCCCCGGCGCCCGCCAGCAGGGCCCGGTAGGCGGCGAACGCGTCGTACACCGCGCGCTCGGCGCTGCTGCCGACGGTGATCCGGCGCTCCACATCGGCCATCAGCTCGGGGTCCTGCGCCATCAGCGCCTGGGCCTCCAGCACGGCCTGTGCCTCGCCGCCGGCCAGATTGCCCCGGGCGATCAGGTCCGCGGCCACCGCCTCCACGGCCTGGTGAGCACGACCCTGCTCACGCTCCGCGTCCTGCGCCGGGATCTGCTTGGCCGGCGGTTCGAGGACCGCAGTCCCCATGTGCCGGACCTCGCCGATCGCCACACCGTGGCTCACCCCGACGCCTCGCAGCGTTGTTCCCATCTCACCGTCTCCGATCGAGCGGCGGTCCGCCCCGCCGCACTCCATGTCCTACTGGTCCGTCACTCCCGTACCCGGCGTCACCGCCAGGTGAAGAGGGAGTCACCGGCCTTCACATCGCCGTCCTCGCGTACCTCGCCGAGGGAGTCGGCGGTCGCCTCCAGGGCGACGACGGGGCAGATCGCGGACTTGCCCGCGGCTTCCACGGCGACGGGGTCCCAGCGGACCACGGCCTGGCCGCGGGTCACCGTGTCGCCCTTGTTGACCAGCAGCTCGAAGCCCTCGCCATTGAGCTGGACGGTGTCGATGCCGAGGTGGACAAGGACGCCGTGGCCCTCGGAGTCGACCACGACGAAGGCATGCGGATGGAGGGAGACCACGACTCCGTCCACGGGGGACAGTGCCTCCGACGGCTCGCGCACGGGGTCGATGGCGGTACCGGGACCGACCATCGCACCCGAGAACACCGGATCGGGCACAGCCGCGAGTCCGATGACACGTCCGGCAAGAGGTGACGTCACTGTGGTCATGGAGCCTCCCTGGGGGCGGAGATTCGTTACGCGCCGTCACTACCTGTTCCGGACGGCGCACTGTTCAGCAGCGTAAGTCATATGAAGTCCCAGTTCTGCCTGAAAGCCCTGGGTTGGGTGGATCTAGGTGTGCTCGGGAAACGATTTGCCTCCCCTCTGGACATCGGGGTACTGTCATACCTCCCGCCGGGCCCCACCACGACGTCGAGTCGAGGGGCTGGCGGCAAACCCATCGAGCTTCGCTCTTCTTCCGGGCCATTGCTCTGCCATGCGGCAGAGAGGGTGGTCAGGAAGCCGGAAAAAGCCTGATAAGGTTTGAACACACCGAAGGGAAAAGCCCGGAGGGCCCCGTGAGACGGGCTCGAAGGAAGCGTCCGTTCCTTGAGAACTCAACAGCGTGCCAAAAGTCAACGCCAGA